>NZ_JAVJNP010000129.1:0-69239 GCF_040217205.1 Coleofasciculus sp. A1-SPW-01
TAAGTCAGCAATATCGTATCGACGATGACCACCAGCCGTCCGAGAAGATCGTATGAGAGCCGTTGAGTTCCCATCGATGCAACGTGCAAGACCGTCACACCTAGTAGAGTAGCTGCTTCTTGGGGAGTTAAACTAGACATTCCTGTATTATATCATAAAAAATGTCTAGTTATGTCAATGATTGTCTAGATATTTACGGACTGTTAGTTAACCCCAACTGAATTTAAATAGGGGGGTGACACCCCTCACCCCCAAAATGCTATACTGTGTTACGTAGATGCACCCTGATAATCGAGAGAGCCAATCGTAGGCTCTTTTTTTTTCTCTTCTTCAAGATTAATTGGTCAACTCGGCAACGTAAATAGGGGTGAGACCCCTCAACTAAACGGTCATCCATCCAATTAAGTAGGCTGGTGGAAATAAACCCAACACGATTAATTTCTGCAAATAGACCTTAAACCCTGACGAATGACGTAGCTTGCTTCTCGCGATAGCGAGTATGACGAAAGACGAATGACGATCAGAGCCGTTAACTATAATTGTCCCAACCTACTTACCATGACTTTACCTGAATCCAGCCGATTGCAATTGACCCCAGATTTGAACATCTGTCGCATCCTAAATGGCTTATGGCAAATATCTGGCGCTCATGGACGCATTGATCCCAAAAAAGCCATCCCCAGTATGTTTGATTATCTAGATGCTGGCTTTACCACCTGGGATCTCGCCGATCATTACGGACCGGCTGAAGATTTTATTGGCGAATTTAGGCGTCAACTGGTGGCGACTCGCGGTGAGGAGGCGTTAGCAAACATCCAAGCCTTTACCAAATGGGTACCCCGCCCGGGTCGGATGACTCGACAATGGGTAGAGAAAAATATCGATCGCTCTCGCCAACGGATGGGAATGGATTGCCTGGACTTGCTGCAATTCCACTGGTGGGACTACCGCGATCGCAACTATCTGGACGCCCTCAAGCAGATGGCACAACTGCAAAGGTCAGGGAAAATTAAGCACCTGGCGTTAACCAACTTTGATACCGAACACCTAAAAATTATCATCGACGCCGATATCAATATCCTCTCCAATCAAGTCCAGTATTCCCTGATTGACCGCCGTCCTCAAGTCAACATGGCACCATTTTGTCAAGACCATGACATTAAACTTTTCACCTATGGCACAGTCTGCGGTGGCTTGTTATCAGAAAAGTACTTAGGACAACCTGAACCGGGTGGGGCAGAACTGTCTACGGCTAGCTTGAGAAAATACAAGAACATGATCAATGGGTGGGGCGGATGGAGTTTATTTCAAGAATTGCTCACCGTACTCCAGGACATAGCCACTCGCCATAACGTGAGTATCCCCAACGTAGCCGTGCGGTATATCCTCGATCAGCCAGCCGTAGCTGGTGTGATTGTTGGGGCGAGGTTAGGCATATCGGAACATATAGACGATAATGCCAGAGTATTTACCATGACTCTCGATGCTAAGGATAAGGAGAAGATTGAAGCCGTATTAGTCAAGTCTTATGATTTGTATCAAATCATCGGCGATTGTGGCGACGAATATCGACGATAAGCCAGAAAAGACAGTCCTGAATCCCTGATCCGGGGGGAGTATATTCTAAACTCAAGAATAACCAGAAAAACAGCAGACCGATGGAACACTCTCCCGTTGACGCCCAACCTGATGCTCAATCGGTGTCATCGGCGTCTTCTCATTGGACGCCATTTGATCGCACGATGATGCAACGGTGCATCGAACTAGCCCGCCGTGCTCTCGGACGAACTAGCCCTAATCCTTTAGTGGGTGCTGTCATTGTCCGGGATGGAGCGATGGTGGGAGAGGGATTTCATCCAGGCGCAGGTCAACCCCACGCAGAAATTTTTGCTCTCCGTCAAGCGGGTGACAAGTCTCAGGGAGCGACTATTTATGTCAACCTAGAGCCTTGTAATCACTATGGACGAACACCCCCCTGCACAGAAGCCTTAATTGCCGCAGGAGTCGCTAAGGTTGTCGTCGGTATGGTTGATCCCAATCCTCTCGTGGCAGGTGGTGGGATTGAGCGGCTCAAAAAGGCTGGGATTGAGGTTGTCGTGGGTGTGGAAACGGAGGCTTGTCGCCAGCTTAATGAAGCCTTTATTCATCGCATCCTGCATAAGCGTCCTTGGGGAATGTTGAAATATGCCATGACACTAGACGGCAAAATTGCCACCGCCAGTGGTCACAGTGCTTGGGTGACGGGTCAAGAGGCGCGGCGGTATGTACATCAACTGCGGACGGCTTGTGATGCTGTTATTGTAGGCGGTAATACTGTGCGTCTGGATAACCCTCATCTCACCAGTCACGATACCGATACCCACAATCCGTTGCGAGTGGTGATGAGTCGCACCCTAGACTTGCCCATCGATGCCCGTTTATGGGAAACCGCTGATGCTCCCACGTTAGTTTTGACCGAGATCGGAGCCAATCCGGATTTACAGCACCAGCTAGTGAACAAGGGAGTAGAAGTGATTGAAATGACGCCTCTGACACCCGCCAAGGCAATGGCGTATCTGTACGACCGACAGCTTTCGACGGTGTTATGGGAATGTGGTGGCACTTTGGCAGCCAGAGCGATCGCGGATGGCACAGTCCAAAAAGTACTGGCATTTATTGCTCCGAAAATTGTCGGTGGTATAACAGCGCCCTCACCTGTTGGGGATTTAGGACTAGCAAGGATGACAGACGCCCTGACGCTTGAACAAGTCAGTTGGCGTCAGCTTGGATCAGATTATGTTGTGGAAGGTTATGTGTCATGAATTTATAAATGATGAATTATGAATTATGAATAACCGAAAAAGAGGTTTAAGTGTTACAGATTGTAAGAACGGGTTTCACGATTATCGTTTCTTGCCACCCAAATGCCGCTAAACCCGCCCTGACTCAGTGCTGGCTTGGAGAGAAGCGAGTATAACAAATGACAAATGACGAATGACGAATGACTAAAAAATGCTTGAAGTGACCATTTTCAGCGTGTTAGTCGGCAATCTGGGTTGGCAATCAGTGGTTGTCAGTACATGGCTGCGCTGGCGACAGATGATCGGGAGTCATCATTATCAGGAGGAGGAAGAGGAGATTGTGATGGGTTTTGAGGCAAAAGAAGACTCAGCGTTATTACAGCAGCGACAAGCTAACGGCACGATTGACCGTATGAGCCATCCAGAACAACCTTCAGTAGACCCGCAACTGGTTGGCTGGGAATTCAAAATTGTGCGATCGCACCGAGACTTATTTCATAAACCGGCTGTATTTCAACAATTGTGTGAAGAAGAAGCACTGGCGGGTTGGATCTTATTAGAAAAACTTGATGATCGACGAGTCCGATTTAAGCGATTGATTGCGTTACGGAATATCATTGATCCCCAGCAGCTACCCTTTGATCCCTACCGTTGCTATTATGGGTCATCATGGACTGCCCGAAGCTGGTTGGGTCTAGTCGCCGTACTGATCGCGATCGCAGTTCCTGCCTATCTGAGTTATAGCCTCGTTTCAAACCTGCTACACGACTCTCCAGAGGCTTCACCCCCGTCTCCTTATCGAGATATACCTGCCCAGGATTTCCCACCTGCACCGTGACGTGATTATCGTTAATCCTACTCTAACCCTTTAGCTTTAACTTAATAAAAATAAAGTGGATAAGCTGTCATGCATTTAAATTGGGTATTAGTAGCGAGCAAGATGCTCGCACTACAAGGCTTTCGCCGTTATTGATATTAAGGTTTAAATGCCGAACAGCTTACCGCGATCGCGGGAATGGTACTGGCTGTTCCTTTTGATCCAGTTCAGTAAATAGATGTTAATTTTATTGTCAAATAGCCTCAAATCGGTGCATGAATCTACAATTTGAGTGGGATGACCAAAAAGCGAGCCGGAATTTCCAAAAACACGGTATCAGTTTTGAAGAAGCTCAAGCCGTCTTCAATGATCCACTAGCTTACATTTTTGAGGATGAATGGCACTCTGTTGGTGAACGATGAGAAATTATCATTGGACACCAAAATAATCGACTTTTGTTGGTTTGCTTTACTGAGAGAAGGCGAAACATTATCCGTATTATCAGCGCACGTCTAGCGACTAAAAAGGAACGTAAGGATTATGAACAATTCACAGGCTTCTGAATTTCCTAACAATATAGATGACGAAATGCTTCCAGAATATGACTTTGACTATAGCAAAGCTAGCCCGAATCGTTTTGTTACTCAAACTGATGACTCTCCTGTAACAGTTACCTTGGCTCCAGATGTGGCTAAGGTTTTTAAGACATCGGAAGCCGTTAATCATGCCCTGAGAGCCTTACTTTCTGCAATGTCTGAGGTGACAAAATAATTGTTTTCAGATATTCTCCGAAATCCGTAACATCCTAAGGAACAAAGATATCTCGTAATCTGAGAAATACATTTGAACAGAGGGCGACCCGATCCGATTGAGTGGACTAGAGTTGTTCATTTATGGAAGCGGGTCGCCCTTTGCTTAATGGAGAATGAGACGTTCCGGCTTCACGTTTCTACCCGATTGTGCGAATTGCCCAAACCAGTGAAGCCTTATAATACAGGATAAAATACTGATTACTGGAGAGCCGTGGGTTAGGTTGGATAAGTCTCCACCAGTATTGACTTGGACTTTAGCAAAATAGTCTGGATTTTTTAAGGGAGTAAATATACCTGTAAATTCTATTATTTGACTAATATCAACTATGCCTTCAACGCCATCATCGAATCGTAGGTGGAGTTGATATCCTGCTAAAGGTTGAACATCGACAATAGTCTTAGAAGACCGTAGCACCAATGGCACCTTCCTGAACGAAAAACCAATCAATACCACTGTTCCCCTCCAGGATGGCGATACGATCCGCATCGGACTCTTTAGCCTACTACTATACGCCAAGAGACCTTGGAATTAGTGGATCGAGGCAATTATATCCGCCTCGACGCCCATCGCTTAGTCCGTCAGGTTAAAGATAAACAGGGGCAAACCAAAATATAATCCAACCTGGGACAACCTGAGACTTAACTGGGGTATCCTTTGTGTACATACCGTTGTTTATCTCGCGATCGCGCTTTGGTTACAGAAGCGTAAGGATATTCTTTGATACTCTCCCTGAGAGGGGTTTGGAGACCAAACCCCTACGTTGATCATTAATGTGATGCACCTCAATGAATTACACCTTGCCTTCAATTAAATATGAAGGGGTGGCTTCGTCACCTTCAACCCGGCTTCTTCTTGCACATATTCCTCAATGTCAATCGTGATCGGTTCAACCTGCCAGATATCTTGACAATACTCTCGGATTGTGCGGTCTGAGGAAAACTTCCCAGTGCGAGCTGTATTCAAAATGGACATGCGAATCCAATTCTCTTGGTCGCGATAGGCATGACTGACGCGATCTTGGCAATCGATGTACGATTGATAGTCGGCAAACAACAGGTACTCATCTTTGTAGAGGAGTGAATCCACAATTGGCTTAAACAAGTCCGGATGTTCAGGACAGAATTCACCCGAAGCAATGCGATCAATCACTTCTTTTAATTGAGCATTACTATGGTAGTAATCCATCGGATTGTAGCCCCGGGATTTCAAGTCATAAACCTCTTGTGCGGTTAAACCAAACAAGAAGAAGTTATCCGCTCCCACAGCTTCCCGAATCTCAATATTTGCTCCATCCAGAGTGCCAATCGTTAGCGATCCATTCAGGGCAAACTTCATATTGCCTGTGCCGGAAGCTTCCTTACCTGCCATGGAAATTTGCTCGGAAAGATTAGCCGCCGGGTAAATCTTCTGACCCAAGGAGACAGAAAATCCTTCCATAAACACCACTTTAATCCGACCAGCCACATCGGGGTCGTTGTTGACCACTTTAGCAACCGCATTAATCAACCGGATCACCAACTTCGCCATATAATAGCCCGGAGCTGCCTTGCCTGCAAAAATGAAGGTTCGGGGCAGAATTTCGATGCCTGGATTGCGCTTGATCCGGTTATAGAGGGTAATGATATACAAAACATCGAGTAACTGACGCTTGTATTCATGTAATCGCTTCACCTGGACATCAAACAAGGAATTGGGATCGACTTCTACGTCATTAAACAGTAGAATATAGTCCACCAACTCTTGCTTGTGCTGCTGCTTAATCGTGGCAAACCGTTGGCGAAATTCTGGATCATCGGCAAAGGCTTCCAGTTTTTGCAAGTCTTGCAGGTGAGTCACCCAACTATCACCAATTTTTTCCGTAATCAAGTTGGAAAGTTGGGGATTACTCAGCAATAGCCAGCGACGCGGGGTAATGCCATTGGTTTTGTTATTGAATCGTTCTGGGAACATTTCATAGAAGTCGTGTAGCACTCGTTCCTTGAGTAATTCTGTATGGAGTGCGGCTACACCGTTAATGCTATGGCTACCGACACAAGCGAGGTGTGCCATGCGGACAAATTTTTCCCCACCTTCCTCAATTAGGGACATGCGTTGCAACCGCTCCCCATCTCCAGGATATTTCACTTTGACCTGTTCCAGGAAGCGGTGGTTAATTTCGTAGATAATTTCCAGATGTCGCGGTAGTAAACGCTCGAATAAGCGGACGTGCCAACGCTCTAGGGCTTCGGATAGCAGGGTATGGTTGGTATAGCCGAAGGTGTGCTTGGTGATGTACCAGGCTCGGTTCCATCCCAATTTATATTTATCGATCAACAGCCGCATTAATTCAGCAATCCCAATTGAGGGATGGGTGTCATTGAGTTGGATAGCGACTTTTTCGTGGAACTGGTCAAAGTTCCGGTGTGTGCGGCGGTAGGTGTTGATGATGTCTTGGAGTGAACAGCTGACGAAGAAATACTGCTGTTCTAGGCGTAGTTGTTGACCTTGAGAGGTATTATCGTTAGGATACAGGACTTTGGAAATATTTTCAGAGAAAATTTTGTCTGTCACCGCGCCCGAATAGTCTCCACTGTCAAATACTTGGAAGTTGAACTCTTCGGAGGCTCCGGCTCGCCACAGACGTAGACTATTGACGGTGTTGTTATGGTATCCCGGTACGGGTGTATCGTAGGGGGTTCCTAAGACTTTGCGATCGGGAATCCAACGCACTCGATACTGACCCTTCTCATCATGATACCCTTCGGTATGTCCGCCCAACTTGACCGTAACGGTTAACTCGGGACGGCGGATTTCCCAGGGGTTGCCGAAACGCAGCCATTTATCCGGATGTTCGACTTGAGCGCCTTCTTCAATACGCTGATCGAAGATGCCAAATTCATAGCGAATTCCATAGCCAACGGCGGGAATTTCTAAGGTGGCGAGGGAATCCAAAAAACAGGCAGCTAAACGTCCTAACCCGCCATTTCCCAGTCCGGGTTCAGGTTCGAGTGCAATTAAGTCATCCAGCTTTAATCCGGATTCTTCTAGGGCTTGACAAACTCGGTCGTACATATTCAAGTTGAGCAAGTTATTGCTTAACTGACGACCCATTAAAAACTCTGCCGAGAGATAATAAACAGTCTTGACCTCTTTTTGCAGGTAGGTTGTCGCGGTATTAATCCACCGATGCAGCAAGCGATCGCGTACCGTATAAGCCAGAGCCATGTAGTAATCGTAGGGGGTGGCTAAGAACTCGTTCTTGCCCTGGATATAGTACAAGTTATCGGCAAAGGCACGTTTTAGCGTCTCCACCGTCATCCCGGTGCGATCGTCTTCTACTTTAATTTCCGGGAGGCAGACATTCGACTGGATGGGTTGATCGCTATTGGGTTCAAAAACTTGGTTATTCATAGACTGGTTGTTACTGATGACACGATTTAATATCGTTCCCCCTGCTACTCTAGTCTCTAAAATTGGCGATGCCAAGGTATCAGACGTTGGGGTTTGCTTTCGCTCTATCCGTCAGCTTAACCGCACCAGACCGCGATCCGGAACGTCTGTGTAAAAATCTGTTATGCCTTGGCGCGAAGTCGTTGATGCAGTCTTTTCCACTTCAGGTGCGATCGCTCGCCTAAACGCCTTGCTATAAACTCTCCTGACGAAAAATGATCTAACCCCCTTTTTGGCTGGGGTCTTTTTTCCTTCTACGCCTTCTTCTACCCCTTCTGCCCTAGAGCATTACTGAATTACTGTTCTCCCCGTTTTCTGTCTTGGGATAGATGAAGGATCACCCTTTGGAGACTTTTACTAGCGCCGCTGCCTACCCAACTTCTATTATGAAATCAGGAGATAGGCAATTATGGGAGTCAAAACTTGTCTTTGTTGTGGTCATCCCCTCTTACGCCACGTAAGACGGCAAGGTATTTATTGGTTTTGCACAGTTTGCCATCAGGAGATGATTCCCCTGAAGCCAAGCCAGTCACCTATTCGTATCGATACTCTCAAGCTTATGCCAAACAGTCAGATTTTGCGATCGCGTCCCCTAGAAACCGTTCAATCTTAGCCTATCTTATGCCTTATAAGCTGTTCGGCATTTAAACCTTAATATCAATAATGGCGCAATCCTTGCCGTAGTGCGTTAAGCGAAGCCATGCCGTAGGCTTTGCATCTTGCTCGCTACTAATACCCAATTTAAATGCATGACAGCTTATTCTGAGTTTTCACAGTATATGGCATCTCTGTAGGGGCGGGTTTCACTACTATCTTTTCGGTTGTACCCAGATGTAACTAAACCCGCCCAGACGTTGCATGCAACGTCTCTACCCAGGTTTCTTAACGGACTAATCAACGGCTCACCTTTTTCTTTTTGGTTAGCCATAATCCTGTCGCGAATGCCATCAGTCCAGCTAAACTTCTAGGTTCGGGTACGGACACTGGATCACTTGGACTATCGTCACCAATACTATCATCTGGGTTATCAGGAATCTCGTCATCTGGAGTATTGTCGATTGGATCATCGGCAATATCATCATCACTCGGTAAGTTTTCATCAATGTCATCCCCTGGATCGTTTACAACAGGAGGCGTAGGTACTGGATTGTCTACAACAGGAGGCGTTGGAGGCTGCCAACGGGTTAGAATATCGTCGATCCAATTCGTGTAAGATGACGCACGGGTATCAAAGGAAAACTCGCCGAAGGAAGAATTGAGGGCATCGTCAATATCAGAGGAAATACCATCAAGGTAATAAACTCGTAACATAAAGGAAGTCACTCCTGCGATCGCGCCATCGATGAATGTGGGACTTCCGGAATCCCCTGATGCTGCACTTACTTCATTTAGCCCTAACCCTAAGTCAGCATAATCATCGCCAAACCAATAGCCAAATGCATCATTCGCTGCCAGTCCGTTATCAAAGTCGTAAGCTAATAAGGAGTCACTGAAGTTATCGGATAATAGTTGATTAAACAAATCTCCGGAAGCGTCATAACGATTCTGACCGGAACGCTTTAACCCATCCCAAAATACATCACCAACGTTACCATTTCCAGACCCACCATAACCTACTTTTTTGCCAATTTTACCCACTTCGTTCTTATTTCGATAAATATCATAGCGATCGACTGTATCTGGGGCAATATCGGTTAGCTCTAAAATGGCAATATCATAGCCATTCTCTAAACCCCCCGTCCAATCATCATGAACAAAAATATTAGCGATTGATAGGTTAACATCACCTGTGGTCAACTCAAATGTAGCTGTTCCATTCGAGATATTTAAATTCCCAAAATCATCAGTAAGACAATGAGCAGCCGTGAGAATATGAGCGCCCGTTCCTAATAGCCCACCTGTACAAGAACTTCCCCAAAAACCACCTAGAGAAAGTTGAGCGACGCCATCATAGCCAGTTCCGGGAGATACAAGATAATCATCGGGATTGCCCGTTGTCGTATAGAGGGGCTGGACTTGTGTCTGAATTAAGTTGGTGTTGAAACTAGCGGCTTGAGCAGGTTCGGTGATAATTACGGGAGTGAGTAAACTTACTGCAGAGAGAAGAGTTATAGACTTTAAGTTAGACAAGGTGAAAGTCATGGTTACAGGAGAATGAAGGAGTCACGATTAAACGGTTCACTGTCATCTGTCTCTGAGGGATTGACCCTTATGCACTTTTTTCAGAGTTGTAACGTTTATTCATAACCGGGATGAAATTTTTACCAACGTGCATAAGTTCCCACTGCTGAGAGATATATACTAGAAAAGTATGGTTTGGGTTCAAATTGGTGATGACTCAAAGCTGGAAATATTGGTGGTGGACATTCGCCGGAATTGTTGGAATTGGCGGCGTTTTTGCGTTCTGGGATACGGCTGCTGTCGCTCAGATTACACCGGATACTACCCTGGGAACTGAAAATTCCGTGGTTACGCCAAATGTGGATATCCAAGGACTTCCGGCGGATTTAATTGAAGGCGGGGCGACACGCGGCGCGGCGTTGTTTCACAGTTTCTCAGAGTTTAATGTTGGCGAGGGATTGCGGGTTTATTTCGCGAATCCGGTGGGAATTGAAACGATTTTCAGTCGGGTGACGGGGAGTGATGTCTCGAATATTTTGGGCACGTTGGGGGTAGATGGGGGTGCGAGTTTATTTTTGTTGAATCCCAATGGGATTATTTTTGGAGAAAATGCGCGGTTAGATATCGCGGGTTCGTTTGTGGCGTCTACGGCGAATTCTGTGGTGTTTGAAAATGGGGTGGAGTTTAGCGCCACGAATCCTGAAGCACCACCGTTATTAACGATTAATCTAACGCCGGGATTGCAGTATGGGTCAAATTCAAACGGAAGGATTGCCAATGCTGGGAATTTAGGCGTGGGTGTCGGTGAAACCCTGAGTTTGTATGGCAATACTGTCACCAATACCGGGATACTGACAGCACCCGGAGGAACGGTACAGGTATTAGGCGATCGCGTGGGATTGTTCGAGAATGCTCAAATTGATGTCTCCAGCGATATGGGAGGCGGTACGGTATTGATTGGCATAGCTGAAGAAGCGAATAACCTATACATTCCATCAGTTACTCATGCTAATCGAACCTTTGTCAGTCCTGATACCATTATCAATGCCAATGGAATTGGCAATAGTGATGGCGGTAACGTATTAGTTTGGTCAGATGAAGTTACTCGTTTTTATGGCACGATTAGCGCCCGTGGGGGTGAAATATCTGGCAACGGTGGATTTGTGGAAGTTTCGGGGAAAGACGTTTTAGAGTTTGATGGATTAGTCGATACGACTGCCGCGAATGGAACAACGGGAACACTACTCCTTGATCCGACAACTATTGAAGTTGTACTTTTTGCAAATGAAACTGATAATTTAAATGATATTGATGGGTTTGCTGATCCAGATATTGGGGCTGATGGTGACACCAAAATTAATGCGACGGCGATTAACAATGCTGCGGCGGATGTCGTGCTTCAGGCGACCAATAATATTATTTTTAATGCCGCCGTTAGTATCCGACAATCTGGCATCGGACTTACCGCCCAAGCTGGCAACACGATTACCGTTAATCGACGCATTACCACGCCGGGTGGTGATATCCAATTAATCGGTGGCATAACCTCTAATAATGGTTCTATTTTTATCAACGACGATGTTCGCTCTCGTGGGGGAGATATCGTTCTCCAAGCTGGTGGTGATATCGTAGTCGAGGAGGCAATAGTCAATACCGCCTCGGGGTTTCTCGGAGACTCGGGAGACATGACGATTGAAACAGGGCGGTTAATTCTTCAGAATAAAGGACAGGTAGACACCAGTACATTTGGATTGGGTAACGCTGGGAATCTGGATGTCCGGGCGACTGAAATTGAAATGACTGAATCCGTGAACGCTTCATCTAATATTCTTACAGGTATTGGTGCAGCAACCCGTCGAGGTTCCACTGGCAATGCGGGTAAGATTACCATTGAAACCGAACGGTTAACCGCTCAAAATGGCGCACAAATAATCGCAACAACATCGGGTTCTGGAAATGCTGGAGAAATTATTGTCAGAGCGTCGGAAATTGAACTAATTGGCGACTTTCCATTAAATGGTTTTCCGAGTGGAATTTTGGTTAATAATCAACCAGGAAGCACAGGAGCCAGTGGCAAGATAACGATTGAAACCGAACGATTAATTGCCCGTGATGGTGCAGGCGTTTATGTTTCCACGTTTACGGGTGAAGAGGGTGGGGAGCTAACTGTTCAAGCCTCTGAGATTGAATTAACCGGAACGGGCAAGATTTACCCCAGCGCTTTGTCTGCTCAAGCGCATCCAGGCGCAACCGGAAATGCTGGGCAAGTAACGATTGAAACCGATCAGTTAATTGCTCGCAATGGGGGGACTATCACAACGGCGTCAACGGCTGGCAATGGTGGAAATCAGACAATTCAAGCCACCGATTTTATCGACCTAGCTAATGGCGGGTCTATAGTGGCTAACGCGGCGGCAGGATTTGGTGGTACTATCTCGATTGAAACGAAAAATTTGACTCTTGAAAATGGTGGGATTATTAACACTAGCACGACGGGTCAAGGCGATGCTGGCAGTATTGCCATTCGCCAATCCGAATCCGTTACGGTAGGCAAAGGGAGTGTGATCTCAAGTCTATCGTTTGGTTCAGGAATAGGGGGTAATCTTTTAATCGAAACGGGAACTCTTACGATTCGTGATGGTAGTGGTGTGGTCACCAGTACGGCGGGTCAAGGGAGTGCGGGGAACCTAACAGTACAAGCCAAAAACTCAGTTAATGTAATCCGTGATGGTCTATTATCAACAGGTACTCTCGGCACAGGAACTGGTGGAAACCTTTTAATCGAAACCCGAAGTTTAAATGTCCAAGACAAGGGTAAAGTTTTCAGTAGCAGTTTAGATGCCAGTACATTTGATTTGAGTAGTCTTGACCCGAACCTTTATTCACCTGATTTGATTGAACAAATTCGGAATAATGTTAATATAGCTGCTCAAGTAAATTTTACTCAAGGGGATTCAGGAAACCTGAATGTTATTGCCACAGATTCAGTAAATGTGGCAAATAATGGTGTGATTTCGACACAAGGTCGGGGTGAAGCATCCGGTGGCGATTTAACCATAAATACCCAAGAGTTAGCGGTTGATAACGCTGGTGCTATCGTCACGGATACCTTTGGTTCTGGCAATTCAGGAAACTTAACCATTAGTGCCAACGATACGGTCAATGTTATCGGTTTTGGCAGCGATATTACCACTCAAACTCGTCCAGACAGTATAGGAAACGGGGGAAGTCTTACCATTACCACCGGACAATTAAGAATAGAGGATGAAGCCGCCGTATCCTCTGGCACATTTGGTCAAGGATTGGGTGGAGACATTCAGTTGCAAGGGAATTCTCTGGAACTCGCCAATCGCGGACGTATCACCAGTCGCAGTGAAGGGTTGAACAATGCTGGCAATATTTTCATCCGTTTGAATGATGAGCTGCGATCGCGTCAAGGTCAAGTTGTGGCTACGTCCTTACAATTTGGTGGTGGTAATATCGATATCACGGCTCAAGATATCCTCCTACGTAACAGTAGTCTAGTTAGCACGAGTGTATTTGATAGTACAGGTGACGGTGGTAATATTCAGATAAATTCTAATAGTTTTGTGGCTCTGGAGGACAGTGATATTCTGGCAAATGCTGATGCTGGACCTGGAGGCGATATTATCATTAATTCCTCAGTATTTCTGGCTGATTTGTTTGTCAGCGATCGGGCGATTCCAGTCGGTCGTAATCCGGGTGACTTAGATCGGTTTCGCCGGAATGGTGAGGTCGATATTTCGGTGGACTTTGCTCAGTTTTCTGGTAATCAGCCAGTTAATGTCGTTGATCTTGTCGAGAATGTGAATCGATTTCGCATTAATGAGCGCGTTGATATCTCCGCCGACTCTCGAACAGGTCGCGATGGTTCAGTTATCACTCCTGTACCTTTCTTTGGTCAAGGGTTAACCGCGTTACCGACTAATTTTGTTGATGCAGAACGCCTGATTGATCGTTCCTGTAATGCGGGAGGTGCGGCGTTAGCCAGTAGCTTTATTTTCACAGGTCGCGGTGGTATTCCACCTAGTCCTCTGGATGTTCTGGAGAGTGACGTAATGGTCAGTGATTGGGTAAGTTTAGATGAGGAGACTCCAACCCAAACGCAACCAGAATCTGTAACTCCCAATTCAAGTCAACCTCGGCAGATTATTGAAGCACAAGGGTGGGTAAGATTAGCGAATGGGCAGATAATATTAGTAGCAGAATCGCCCACAGTCACACCTCAAGTGAATTGGCAAAATACCACAGGCTGTGAAATGCCTGAATCAAAGTAGTGATAAAGGTCGAGGTTATGATGACTAAACTCTGGAAATATGGGTTATTGTGCTGGCTCAGTGGTATTATTTCCTTGTCAGGAACAGCGGCTGTGGCTCAGATTCAAGTCGATGATACTCTGGGGGCAGAACGCTCAATCGTTACACCGCTTGATGGGTTGGGTTTGCCCATTGACCTGATTGACCAAGGCGCACAACGAGGGACAAATCTATTCCATAGTTTCTTAGAACTTAATGTTGATGCTAACCGAGGTGTCTATTTTTCGAGTCCCGATGGGATTGAGAATATTTTGGCGCGAGTAACCGGGATGAATCCCTCTCAAATCCTGGGTACATTAGGTACGTTTGGGGCGGGAAGTCCTAATCTATTTTTGATTAATCCCAATGGAATTATCTTTGGGCAAAATGCCAAGCTGGATGTGGCAGGTTCCTTTGTGGCGACGACAGCAAATGGCGTGGGGTTAGGGGATACTGGACGATTTAGCGCCTCGAAACCAGAAACCAGTACGTTACTCAGCATTAATCCTGATGTTTTCTTTTTTAACCAACTCTCCAATGAGGCAGAAATTGCTAACCGTTCAACCGCAATATTTCCGGTGTTGGGGTTTTCTTTCAATAATGTCCCGCCAGCAAGTGGACTTCAGGTTCTCGATGGCAAGAGTTTGTTGCTACTTGGCGGTAATGTCAGCTTAGAAGCGGGAGGGCGATTAAATGCGCTAGGAGGTCGTATTGAATTAGGTGGCTTAGGGGAACCCGGAACAGTAGGATTAGCGATCAATGGTGATAGTCTGAGTTTAAATTTTGCCCCGGATAGTCGGCTATCTGATGTCAGATTAGCCAATGATGCGCGTGCGAGTGCGCGGGGTACAGGTGGCGGAGATATTGTTGTTAATGCCAATAATTTTACAGCGACAGATGGCGGACGCTTAGCCACTGGGACGGAAGGTGCAGGCGATGGGGGAGATATTATTGTTAATGCCAATACCTTTAGTCTTTCTGGACAAGGGGCAAATACCGGAAGTGGTCTTTATAGTGAAGCGGGATTTGGTAGCTCTGGCAATCTTGGCAATATAAGAATCAATGCTAAAGCGATTAGCCTAATGGGTAACTCTGGCGAAGATGTAGGCTTGGCAACGGGTTTGCACAATCGGACTGTTGTTAATTCGTCCGGTAATGCAGGTGACATTTTTTTGAATACAGAATCTTTAAACGCTTCACTCAGCGCTGGTGTTAGTTCCGTGACTTTTGGTTTGGGCAATGCTGGTGATGTAGTCATTCAGGCTCAGGATATAAACCTCTCTAATTTGAGCTTCATTGAATCAGCAACTGTTCTAAGTCAGAGTAATGCTGGTAATGTGGCGATTAACACGGAAAAATTAGCCGTCCAAAATGGCTCAATTGTAAGCTCTTTAGCTTTTTCTGGAGGCTCAGCAGGAACATTGAGCGTGAACGCCTTAGAGTCTGTCGAATTAATTGGAGTAACGGCTGACGGAGTTCCGAGTAGCCTCCTGACTAGCACTAATGGTAGTACGAACGCTGGTGATATAGCGATTACGACGAAGCAGTTAGTTCTGCGAAATGGGGCGTTGGTATCTGCTAACACTTTTGACGAAAGCACCGCAGGTGATATCACGATAACTGCCTCGGAATCTGTCACTTTGAGTGGTACATCAACGGTTAATATCGGAACTTTATCATTTGAATCTGGCAGCGGAATATTAGCTTCGACTGAGGCTTCTGGTGATGCTGGGAATATCACGATTTCAACCGGGACTTTAACAGTGCAGGATGGTGGGAGCATCTCAGCGTCAACGAGTGATGGGAGTGGCGATGCCGGAAATTTAACTATTCGTGCAGCCAATGTAGAGGTGAGTGGAGAATCAGCACCAGGAACGTTTGATTCTAGTAGCAGCCGTTTATCTGTTCAGAGTAGCAGTAGTGGAAATGCAGGAGTTTTGACCGTTGAAACTGAACAGTTAATGATACGGGATGGAGGCAATATTTCTGCTTTAACGTTTGATGGGAGTGGCAATGGAGGTGTTATCAATATCCGTGCTAAAGACATTGAGTTAATTGGTACAACAGCAGATGGTGTAGATGCCAGTGGATTATCGGCTGGTGTGGGTGAAGAGGCTACAGGGAATGGTGGAACGATAACCGTTGAAACGGAACGGTTAACGGTACGAGATGGCGCTCAGATATCCTCCTCTACTTCTGGTAACGGCAATGCAGGTGCTGTGACTATTCAGGCTGAGGATATTGAACTGATTGGTGCGACAGCAAATGGTCCTAGCGGATTTTCGGCGAATGTTGGTAAAAATGCTACTGGTTCTGGGGGAAATGTAGTTGTTGAAACTGGGGGCTTAATCCTTCGGGATGGTGCTAAGATATCCTCCTCTACTGAAGGGCAAGGTGATGCTGGTTCTGTGAATGTTCGTGCCTCGCAAATTGATCTAATTGGCATCGGTTTTCTTCCCAGTGGATTGTCAGCGGATGTATTGGTAGAAGCGACAGGGAATGGCGGAACTGTAACCGTTGACACTGAGACATTCAGGGTGCGTGATGGCGCCGAGATATCAACAGCAACTTCCGGTAGCGGTAATTCTGGTTCTGTATCTATTCGTGCCCAGGATATTGAATTAATTGGCATCTCCCAAAATAACTTGTTTCCAAGTCGCCTGTCGGCTGAAGCTACTGAAACGGCTACAGGGAATGGGGGAAGTGTCACCGTTGAAACTGAGCAATTAACGCTTCGCGATCGCGCTCAAATCAATGTCAGCAATCAAGGCATCGGAAATGCAGGTATACTCAATATTACCGCGAACAATCTGAATCTGGACAACCAAGGCACACTCACAGCAGAAACCAATGCAGGTGAGGGAGGTGACATTACCCTGCAAGTCCCGGAATTATTAATGATGCGCCGCAATAGCCTGATTTCGGCGGAGGCTCGTGGCGAAGGGAATAGCGGTAATATTGGGATCAATACTCAATTCGTGATTGCTATCCCAGAAGAAAATAGCGATATCATCGCTAGTGCTTTTCGAGGTGGTAATATTGAAATCACCGCTCAAGGTATCTTTGGTACAGAATTCCGAGAACGTCTCACCCCTTTAAGCGATATTACCGCTACTGGGACTGTCACCTTTAATTTACCTGATGTTGATCCCAATCGCGGCTTATTACAATTACCCACAGGATTAGTTGACCAGACGAAACTGATTGACCGTTCCTGTAATGCAGGAGGTGCAGCGTTAGCCAGTAGCTTTATTTTCACAGGTCGCGGCGGTATTCCACCCAGTCCCTTGGATGTTCTGGAGAGTGACGCGATTGTCAATGATTGGGTGACACTAGATGAAGATACTCCACTCCAAACCTATCCAGAATCTGTCACGCCCAATTCAAGTCAACCTCGGCAAATTATTGAAGCGCAAGGGTGGGTGAAACTGGCAAATGGGCAGATAATTTTGGTGGCGGAATCGCCCACAGTCACACCTCAGGTGAATTGGCAAAATCCCACAGGCTGTGAAAGTCCTGAATAACAGTAGTGATAAAGGTCGAGTTTATGATGACTAAATAAACTCCTACACTGCCCTTTCCAGCACCCCGCTAAAATTTCCTTTAAATGCACCCTGTTTAAATCCTTCTTTTAGCCTCTCGATGATACAAAATATAGCAACCGCCATGGCTGTTAGGACACATCATTTATGTTCCAGACGCGCCATGGCGCGTCTCTACAATGGTGCCGAACGTCCTAATCGATGTGTCTATTGCTATATTTTCGTTTTTTTTAAAATTTAGTGGGCTGGAGATTGACGCCATCAAGATAAGCATGGCTGATATCAACTTGACTCAGATTAGCGTCACTCAGATTAACATCACTCAGATTAGCATCACTCAAATCTGCCCCCCTCAAATCTGCCCCGCTTAAGTTAGCACCACTTAAATTAGCATCGGTAAAATCAGTATTTCTCAGATTAGCCCCACTCAAATCAGCATTACTTAAATCCGCATTATTGAAGTCAGCATAACTCAGATTAGCCCCACTCAGATCAGCGTCACTTAGGATAGTATCCATCAAATCGGCTTGACTCAGATCCGTTCTACTCAAGTTAGCATGACTTAAATCCGCCCGACTCAAGTCCGCCCCCTTTAAATTAGCACCAATAAGATTAGCATTGCTCAGGTTAGCATCAATCAGATCCGCACCTTTCAGGTTAACTTCACTCAGATCCGCATGACTCAGATCGGTGGCAATCAAGCAAGCACCAGAGAGTTTCGCAGCATTCAGTTTCGCTTTATGAAGTTTCGCTTTATCCAGGTGACTGTTACTCAGATCAGCGGTAATTAAATTGACTTCTTGTAAGTTAGCTTCATAGAGAAACGCTTTCGGTAAGTTGATACGTTGTAAATTTGTTCCCGGAATATTGAGTCCTCTCAAACTCACACCATCTTCATTCAAATCTTGCAGGGCTTGAACCCGGGCATAGCTAGTTTGTCGTCCATGGGCAGCGTCTATTGTGCGCCAAGCTTGGTAATAGAATTGTTTCTTTCGATTCGGCGTTTCTTTTAAAAATAAAACAACCGCCGCAAAAATACTGATAGCTTCAACATTGTTCAGAATTTTAGAGAGTTGAGAGTTCTCATCCGTAATCAGGATCACGCCGATAACCAGAACAGTCGCTCCGACAACAACTGACCAAGTGGGTAACTTCCAGAAATAAGCGACGAAATGAACTGAAAATTTTCGTACCCAAAAGATTAATCGCTTAAGTTTTGTCTTCACTGAATCACTATTTAACCTCCTAATACATCTTTTATAGGATGCCCATCTATTATAAATCCCCCGAACTTTATTCGAGGGATTAGGCTTAAGTCTTTAATTTCAGTGACGCCAATAGGTTTAAGCGGGATTGGTTTGAGTTCGCTTCTCTAGGAGACTAACAATTGATGCCTTTTCCAACAGCCCAACCAGGACTCCATTTTCGCGCACCACAGGCAATTGAGTAAATTTGCCTTGTTCCAGCAGCGTAATCACTTCTAACAGAGACTGATCAGATTTGACGATCGCATCCAAATCCACAGGCTGGATCAGTTCACTGACTGGAGTCGTTGTCCAGTTTGAGGTGGGGATAGTTTTGAGATCATCAACCGCGATCGCACCAATCAATTGTCCTTGTTCATCAGTCACCAAGAACTTGCGCCATTCTTTTTTACCGATAATGTAGTTGTTGGCAAAGTCCCGCAGCGACAGATCAGCCGAGATAATTGGACTCTCTGGAATTACCGCATCTTCAGCTTTCAGATCCTGGAGTTTTTCTTGCAGGGTGGCTGATTGCGCCGACATACCCGCATTTTGCAGCAGGAATACCCCAATTAATAGCGTCCAGATACTACCAAAGTTACTCAGTCCCAAGACAGAAAGGATACCGATGCTGATTCCCATCCATCCGACAACCTGACCAACCCGGCTGGCAAAAACAACACCTCGATAGGGATTCCCGGTAATTTTCCAAACCACGGACTTGAGGATATTGCCACCATCTAACGGTAAGCCAGGAATCAGGTTAAACAGGGCTAAGACTAAATTGATCGAAGCCAGTAAACTGAGAATGGCTGCCAAGGGACCAGAGACGCCGCTGCTCACGCCGATACCCGTAAATAGGACAAAAAGGGCTAAGCTAACTAAAGGACCCGCGATCGCCACCCAGAATGCGTCGGCTGGCGTTTGAGATTCCTTCTCCAAGCTGGCTAGACCCCCAAAGAGAAACAGGGTAATCGATTTCACCTCAATGCCCTGGCGAATGGCGACTAAACTATGCCCCAATTCATGGGCTAAAACCGAAGCAAATAGCAACAGCGCACCCACGAATCCCAGCACCCAGGGTAAAATACCCGTCAATCCGGCAAACCCGCCGAGATACCCGCCAAACTCAAAGGTGACCAAAGCTAGAACTAAAAACCAGGAGGGATTTACATAAAAGGGAATCCCCAATAAATTACCAACCCGAATACTACCGTTCATACGAATTACCTCAAATCTACTGTCAAAGAAAACGTTTTTATAGTTGTTATAGTGTCCTCCTTGGGGTCTGAATCTATCGTAACGAAATGTAAAACTTCCGTTCCACTATTATTTTTCGTAAAATCCGACCCTAGGGGTTCGGTTGTGAACATCAGCAGGTCTGTGCTGTCTGTCTAGGTGTCGTTGATAATAATAGAGGAAGGACAACCTCACTGTGCCACTATTTGTTGTTTTCATCTTCAGCCCACTCATCCTCTTAATTTAGGTCATGTCTGTTTCTGAATCCACTACTATCCAGTCTTATCACCAAGAAGAACTCCAGCAAATCCTGAATCTCGCGATCGTCCGTCAAGCCAATGGCGGTGAGTTTTCCCGGACGCAGCTTGTGGAAATTGCGGCTGAATTGGGAATCTCGCCAGCGAACCTCCAACTAGCGGAACAGGAATGGCGGCTTCAGCAACAACAGCAGCACAAGCGCCAGGAGTTTGAACAGTATCGGCGCAGCCAACTTAAGCAGCGGTTGGGCAAATATATTATCGTTAATGGCTTTTTGGTTGTAATTAATCTGCTCAGTGCGGGTCAGCTTTCCTGGGCATTGTATATTCTCTTGTTTTGGGGAGCAGGATTGGGTTTGAAGACGTGGAATACTTATCAACTTCAAGGAGACGCTTATGAAAAAGCGTTTCAAAAGTGGTATCGCCAGCAACAGTTTAATCAGTTGACTCAATCCATTTTTACCCGGCTGAACAATTGGATTAAAGCAACGGGGTGATAGGGGGCACCACTGAGGTCAACATCACGGTCATTTCTGTTTCTGAACATAGTAATATCCAATTGTAAGGATTCAGGTCTATGTTTGGCTCATATAGCAGTAGACACATCGATTAGGACTTTCGGCACCATTGTAGAGACGTTGCATGCAACGTCTCTACATAAATGATGTGTCCTAACAGCTATGGCGGTTGCTATACATATCTCTGGCAAAACTCCAACGCTACAGCGACATCACTGGTTTGCTGTGGATACGTTACCACCGGACGATCAATGACAATTAATGGAATTCCCAACTGCGCCGCTACTTGTCGCTTCGTCGCCTCTCCCCCAGCTACCCCAGACGCCTTAGTCACTACCCGTGAAATATCCCAGTGACGCCAGAGTGCCATTTCCAATTCAAAAGGTACAGGGGGGCGTAGTGCAATAATGCGATCGCGACTAAATCCGGCTGCGATAGCCGCCTCTAGAGACGTAACGGCGGGAAGAATCCGGGCAAATAAAGTCGATCGCGCTTGCCAGTCTTGAAATAAGGATAAAACTTGATAACCAACGGTTAACAGTACCCGTTGCTGGTTCAAATAATCACCAGTCACCAACGTTTCAAAGCTGTCTAAGGTAATTACAGAGGGTTCATTCTGCGTCTGTAGGGGCGGGTTGAGGATATTGGGTTTCGCTGTTGATGATAACCTTTGTTCAAAACCCGCCTTGACTGTAGAGACGCGCCATGGCGCGTCTCTACACCTGTCCCCATCTCCCTCGTTTCCCTTAACCAGAGGACGTTCAAAACGCAGGTAGGGAATTTGGTAACGTTGTGCAGTCGCGATCGCAATTCGGGAAATTTCTACTGCATAGGGATGAGATGCATCAAGTATGGCTGTAATCTGCTGCTGTTGACAAAGCTGCTCAATCTGCTTCCCATTCAAGCGCCCCACTTGTATCTGTAAGCTGGGTGTTTGAGGATAAAGTGACTTGGCGGCGGCTGTTGTCACCGTAACCAGACAAAGTAAATTGAGAGACGCGATCGCCTCGGCTAACTGTACACTCTCACTGGTTCCACCAATCAGCCACAGACGCCTTTGACTCGCAGGCATTACCTACCGACCTTTCAGCGCTCTGTTAAAGTTTTTCCGATAAGACTTATTAGCCACAATCAAAGCGGGCCACAACAGAGACAAATAAATCCGGTTAGGTAAGCTACGAGAGAAGTTTGTCCGATTGAACCCCGTCCAGAACTTCCAAGCGCCGTAGCCATAAATCCCTAACATCAGAAGCAAAACTAATACTTTCATCCAAATTAACCCCCAAGAAACCGAATCAAAGACTGTTTTACACCGACTATCCAGCTTCAGCCCAGCCAAAGCGAGCCTGCTAATTCACTCATTTTAGACCAACTCCCCCAAAACGTCTCAGGTGCCCTTTGGAGGAATACAAATCATTGAATCAACTGTGATATCTAGCTTTCCGCTTTTGGGCGGCACTATTTCAGTCCTAAGTAGAATTGATCCCGGATACAAGTCAAAGTAGCATATAGGTTCAGTTCCAGTCTATTTATCCATCTATGTGTCAGTTGTAGCGTGACCTTGCTAGCTCAGCTTTTCTCATCAGGAACGGTTGAACGAGACAATAAGTAGAAAACTATACGGTTCCAACACCGTGAAGCCAAAAATTTTTAGGAGGACTTATGCGAGCAGTGCTGATGGCAGGCGGTTCGGGAACACGTCTGAGACCACTAACCTGTGATCTGCCCAAACCCATGGTGCCGGTACTCAATCGACCGATCGCCGAACACATTATCAACCTACTCAAACGCCATAACATTACCGAAGTCATTGCTACACTTTACTACCTCCCCGATGTGATGCGGGATTATTTCCAAGATGGCAGTGACTTTGGCGTGCAAATGACGTATGCGGTCGAAGAAGAGCAGCCCCTCGGTACTGCCGGTTGCGTAAAAAATATTGCCGAACTACTCGATGATACCTTCATTGTGATCAGTGGTGACAGCATCACCGACTTCGATTTGCAAGCCGCCATTGAATTCCACAAAAGTCGTAAGTCGAAAGCCACCATTGTTCTCTACCGCGTCCCCAATCCTGTGGAATTTGGGGTGGTAATTACCGATGAACAAATGCGGATTCGCCGCTTTTTAGAAAAACCCTCAACCAGTGAGATTTTCTCAGATACGGTAAATACAGGCACTTACATCTTAGAACCCTCTGTCCTGGATTACCTGCCCGAAAACACAGAATCTGACTTTTCTAAAGACCTGTTTCCCCTACTTTTAGACAAAGGGGAACCTATGTATGGCTTTGTCGCGGATGGATATTGGTGTGATGTGGGACACCTGGATGCTTACCGCGAATCCCATTACGATGCCTTAGATAGAAAAGTAGAGATTGACTTTGCCTACGAAGAACAGAGATCAGGACTATGGGTGGGACAAAATACCTCGATTGATCCTACGGCTAAAATCGAAACCCCAGCCCTAATTGGCAGTAATTGTCGCATTGGTCCAGGGGTGAATATTGAAGCCGGAACCGTCATTGGGGATAATGTCACCGTTGGGGCTTACGCTGACCTGAAGCGTCCGATTCTCTGGAATGGTTCAATTATTGGTGATGAAGTCCATCTGCGGGCTTGTGTCATTTCCCGAGGAACCCGGGTAGATCGTCGCGCCCATGTCTTAGAAGGTGCGGTTGTCGGTTCTCTGTCAACTGTGGGAGAAGAAGCGCAAATTAGCCCCAGTGTGCGGGTTTGGCCCAGCAAGAAAATTGAATCGGGTGCCAGGTTAAACATGAACCTGATTTGGGGGAGTACAGCGCAACGGAATCTTTTTGGTCAGCGTGGCGTTCAAGGCTTGGCGAATATCGATATTACGCCAGAGTTTGCGGTCAAATTGGGCGCGGCTTACGGATCAACCTTGAAACCGGGGTCTCAAATCACCGTCTCTCGCGATCAACGCAGTATCTCCCGCATGGTATCGCGATCGCTAATTGCGGGCTTGATGTCGGTGGGGGTTCATGTCCAGAACTTAGAAGCCACAGCCATCCCCATCGCTCGTCTGGTTGTACCCACCCTAGCCGTTACCGGAGGGATTCACGTCCGGGTACACCCCGATCGCCCCGACTATATTCTGCTCGAAATTTTTGATTCTCACGGCATCAATATCTCTAAGGCGAAGGAGAAGAAAATTGAAGGGGCTTACTTTAAAGAGGACTTGCGCCGATCCCCGATTCCAGACATCGGCAATGTCAACTACCCCAGCCAGTTACTCGATCTCTATAGTGTCGGCTTTGAGCGGCATTTAAATGTGCAAGCGATTCGCAATAGTGGCGCGAAATTAGTGATTGACTATGCTTATGCAGTTTCTGGGGCAGTTCTCCCCGTCTTGTTGGCGAAATTTGGCTGTGATGCGGTTGTCCTAAATGCCAGCTTAAATCAAATGTCCCTATCTGCCGATGAACGAGAAGGATTGCTCACCCAACTCGGTCAAGTGGTGGAAGCCTTAAAAGCCAATTTTGGCGTGCAGGTGTCCGCGAATGGGGAACAATTGATCTTGGTGGATGAATCCGGAATGCCTGTACGTGGGGAAACCCTAACCGCGCTGATGGTTAGCGTGATGCTGACGGCTAATCCGCGCAGTAGCGTAGTAGTTCCGGTACATACCTCCAGTGCTGTGGAACAAATCGCTCGTCGTCATGATGGTCGAGTGATTCGTACTAAAGCGAATCCAGGGGCGTTGATGGAAGCCTCTCAAACTAATCCTAATGTGGTGTTGGGTGGTTCTGAGGAAATGGGCTTTATTTTCCCGCAACTCCATCCCGGATTTGATGCCATGTTCTGCATCGCCAAGTTAATTGAGATGCTAACCATTCAAGAGCGATCCTTAGGTCAGATCAAGAGCGAATTGCCTCGGGTGTGCCATAAAACCTATACTATGCGTTGTCCTTGGACGGTGAAAGGCGCATTAATGCGCCACTTAGTCGAAACCCACGCCAATGAGGATTTAGAACTCATCGATGGGGTCAAGATAGTGGATCGGCACACAGACAGTTGGGTGTTGATTTTGCCCGATGCTGGAGAACCGCTAGTCCATGTCTTTGCCAACAGCGATGACCGGAATTGGGTTGATGAAAATCTGAGAAAATATCGCACGTATGTGCAAGAGTTCATCGAACAAGAGCAAGGGTTAGAACTGCCCAAAGCTGAATCGACTGTCTAAGAGGTGTAGAGACGTAGCCTGCTACGTCTCTACCGTCAGGGCTGGTTTCGTACTTTCTGTCTACTCCCTCCTGACAATATAGTACTTTTGTTCTAAATTAAAGAAGGAAGCCGTTGAGTTATAGCAACGGACTCCTTTTTCGTTGGTCAACATAAGTCTGCCTAGGTAAGGAGTCAATAGCTCCTATCAGAGTGATGATAGAATGGGCGAATATGGTTTTTTAAACGACCAATTGTCCCAAACATAAGCGCGACTCAACTAGCAGTCATGGTCAATCAGTGACTAGACCAATTACCCAAAGCGCCAGGAGATATTAACGATGAATAGCTGCGTCTTGATGGCACAAATTGTTCAAGATCCAGAACTGCGTTACACCTCAGATAATCAAACCCCGATTGCCCAAATGCTGGTGCAGTTTCCCAGTGTGCGTTCTGATGATCCACCTTCAACACTTAAAGTAGTCGGTTGGGGCAATTTGGCTCAAGAAATCAAGGAAAACTATGGGGTTGGTGATCTTGTAGTCCTGGAAGGGCGTCTGAGTATGAATACGATTGAGCGCCCCGAAGGATTTAAAGAAAAACGGGCTGAATTAACTACTTATCGAGTTCATAAACTGGGTGCAGATACGGACATGGGGCTACAAACGGCTACCGTTTCCCCAACGATGCAGGCGACAACAATCCCATCATCACCCAAGAAATCAGAGAATGTGGTTCCCATGCGATCGCGTCCCGCCCCTCCAACCCCGACACCTGTATCTGCACCCAGAGATCAGGACTATGATTATTCATCGCCGATTGAGCCGCCGACTTATGAACCGACTACAGTGCCAAACGTTCCCCCGGTTCCTGATACCCAGAAAGATTTAGATGATATTCCGTTTTAAAGATAATTGGCACACCTTTAGCGTCTTTCACCCCCCTACTGATCGACTGCAATAAGCCGCAACTTGGTAAGATATTTAACTGCCAATGTTGCGGTACTGATGATCGAATCTGGCAAAATTTGCTATAATTTCCAAAACTAATCTGAATGATTAGTTTTAATAATAGTGTTGGTTAATTTGTCAGATAGGATAGAATTGTGTTTCAAGTTCTCTACCCCCTCATTCAGGCGATTCAGCCTTTACTCATACCCTTGTGCTTTTGTCTAGCGTGGACAATAGTAATCATGAGCCTAGTAACAGTCGGGTTGGCGATTAAAGACGGTGTGGCAAATGCTAAGCGTATGCATCAAATCCCTTGTAGCCACTGTCAATTTTTTACCAACGATTATCGTCTCAAATGTACCATTCATCCGTCTGTTGCCAATTCGGAACAAGCGATTAATTGTCGAGACTATTGTGCAGCTAATCAGAGTATAACGCTGAATTAGCCCAAGGTTGTGGACGTGCCTATAATAAAATAATTCTAAAATGCTGTAATCCTTGTTAGTATTGGATTACGGCAAATACTTAAGGTTATCCCCTCAGATTGAGATTCAACCGAGGGGTGGTTTTTATGAAAAATATTGTGACAAAATGAGCATTATTCACACTCACCAGATCGTTTGTTTAGAATACGCAACACGCCACTTATACGCTGAAGTGATTGAAGTCGTTGAATGGCGGCAGATTTGCTGGTTGCGCCCTTTGATGCTAGCTGTAACCCCAAGTGAGAATGAAGATATAACCTCGGTTCTGCCTCAATCTCTCAGATTGTATGATTTGCGTCAAGGACCTGACATACTTTGGCCCACAAAGTTTTTACGACTGGTTTGGGATACGGAGGTCATTCCTCTATTAGCACAACTGGAAGACTTACATTGCCACCCAAAAGATAATTCTGATACTCGCCATCAACTTGCTGATTTCATTGCTGAAGTTTGGCAAACCTATCCTCAGGAGTTTGAGTCATCCATGAAATCAACTCTATAGGGTAATCTAAAACTGGCTTTTGGCACTTACAAAAATTTCCCGTCTAGCTGGTGATAATTAACGTAACGCTCTAAACACTAGGAACTAAGCGGATTCTGCCCGCATCCATCTCAGCCATTAATAATTCAAGGGCTTCGTAATCAGCATCGGAAATATATCCTAGGCGAGTTAATTCGTAGTTAATTTCATTCTCTATATCAGGAGTTAGTTGCCTGATATAAAGCGCTCTTTCGACTAAATGGCGGATAACGTAGGTGGTTTTCACTCTCTTATTACACAGAATTCCATACTAGATCAATTCTCTGAGGAATTGCTAGGCGAGAGCGTGATTCTAATCTTTTTTTTTGGTGATCTATATCACTGTTATTTGGCAAGAAGTCGTATAATGAATTGATTCGATAACTAAGCCAACAGTTTGCTTAAGCCGCTGAAAAAGGAGCAATTATAACAGTTTATAGCAGATCAGTCCTTCTTGGGTAATCGATTAGCGTATTTGATTATACGAAAAATTGTTAAGAAGGTAAAATAAATGCTAAAACATGATTCATTTTATTCTCTACCTGAAGGAAGATGCCACAGATAGGCTATTAATTATAGATATAAAGCAACTGGTATTAAGGATCAACATTTCGTGCAGCAGGAATTGTGGGATATGACTTTGGGCTAAGTGTTCATTATTCAGTATATTAGGCGACAAAACTTAATCTTTTTTTACGGAACACTAAAAACCGAAAGAAGGAAAATCCCCGACGAAGGAAACCTTAACCCGTTGTTAATGAACACTTGTAGCAGATTGGAGAATTGACGCGCTATCTTTAGGTGGATTCTCTAATCCAATGTCTTAACCTATACAACTCTGAGGAGTGAGCTATGGCAATCGCAACTTTAAACTCCAAATTATCAATCGTTAGACCAACGGGTCAGGTTAATGCCTCTAATGCGGTTGAATTGGATCGGCAACTGAAATCAGCTATTTTGTCGGAACGCTATTCGACGGTGCTGGTGGATATGCAGCAGGTAGAAACCCTTGACAGTGCTGGCTTGGGTGTATTGGTATCAGCATTGCGTTTAGCGCAACAGCGAAACCAGCGCTTTAGCCTTTGCAGTGTGGGGGATTCGGTTCGGATGATTTTTGAGCTAACTCAACTGGATCAAGCTATGGAAATCTTTGAAAGCTATGATGCGTTCTTGGCAACCTTGGCAGCTCAAGAAGACAGCCCAAGACGGACAATGGCGTATGCTTAATCCTTTGGCATTAGCTAGCTCAAACGCTCAGTAGTGTTCCCTGATTAACTCTGTCAAGCAGATGTCCCTGATATCGAGAAAGTAGAACAATATCATAAAGTAGGTGAATTGTACACTCCCTGAGCGAATTCATTTTTTCTTTTGGGAGACAGTTACAGGACTATTGTCTAGTGACTATTGGGCATTATTGCTAGTCTTCTGTAAGATAGATGAGTTGTAAGGGTTAACCGCACTCGATTCAGAGGGGCAAGGTTGTCATGACGATCGCACCAGAGAAACTACTGACCAAAGACATCATCAAACCAGCCCGCTACCTGGGAAACGAGTTAGGCGCTGTTCATAAACCCTGGGACACGGCTAAGGTGCGCTGGGTATTAACCTACCCAGAAGTCTATGAAGTGGGTGCATCTAATTTAGGACATATTATTCTCTACAACATCCTAAACACTCAACCTCGACAACTTTGCGATCGCGCTTACTTACCTGCGCCGGATTTAGCCGCGAAATTGCGGGACACTCAGACACCTTTGTTTACAGTCGAAAATCGGCGATCGCTCACGGATTTTGATATCCTGGGATTCAGCCTCAGCTACGAACTTGGGGCGACAAATATCCTAGAAATGCTCTCCTTAGCCCAAATTCCTCTCACTTGGCAAGAACGGGCAAATCACAGCATTACAGAAATTCCCCTCATTTTTGCTGGCGGACAAACCGCGACATCCAACCCAGAACCCTACGCCGACTTTTTAGACGTTGTGGCGCTAGGGGATGGGGAAGAATTACTCCCCGAAATTGGTTTAGTTATTGAAGAAGGCAAAGCCGCCGGATTAACTCGCACTGAATTACTCTTAGACTTGGCGCAGATTCCGGGGGTTTATGTGCCACAATTCTACGACATGGCAGAGGATGGTTCAGTTCATCCCAATCGCCCCGATGTGCCAGCGCGGATTTTGCGGCGAGTCGCTACACCAATACCAGAATATTCTATTGGACTCGTTCCCTATATCGAAACCGTTCATGATCGGCTGACGATTGAAGTTCGGCGTGGCTGCACCAGAGGATGCCGTTTTTGTCAACCGGGAATGCTAACCCGCCCCGCCAGAGATGTGGAACCCGAGAAAGTCGTGGATGCGATCGCAAAGGGAATGGGGGCGACGGGATATAATGAGTTTTCCCTGCTTTCCCTTTCCTGTTCCGATTACCTGTCCCTACCCGCCGTGGGATTGGAAGTAAAGAATCGTCTCAAAAATGAGAACATTTCCCTGTCTCTCCCCAGCCAACGGGTGGATCGGTTTGATGAGAATATTGCCAATATTATCGGTGGTACACGCAAAAGTGGGTTAACCTTCGCCCCAGAAGCCGGCACCCAGCGGATGCGGGATATTGTGAATAAGGGATTGACGAACGAAGAATTGCTGCGGGGTGTGAAGACAGCGTTTGAGCAAGGGTGGGATAAAGTTAAACTCTACTTTATGATTGGCTTGCCCGGTGAAACCGATGCCGATGTGATCGGGATTGCTGAAACCGTGAGGTGGTTGCAGCAAGAATGTCGGGCATCAGGGCGTAAGCGGTTTGGCTTTAATATCACGATTTCTAACTTTACTCCCAAGCCACATACACCATTTCAGTGGCATTCGGTGTCTACGTCTGAGTTTATCCGTAAACAGGAATTATTACGCGATGCTTTTCGTCGGATTAAGGGTGTTAAGGTGAACTACACCGACGTGCGAATTTCGGCAATGGAAGACTTTGTGGGGCGCGGTGACAGACGCTTAGGGGCGGTGGTGCGTCGCGCCTGGGAATTGGGTGCGGGAATGGATGCCTGGTGGGAAAGTTTAGATAAAGCGTTTGCCGCTTGGGAAGGTGCGATCGCCGAATCTGATCTTACCTGGAAATATCGCCAAATCGAAAACGGCGAATGGAATGTGTTTGATGGTGCAACCCTCTCGCACTCAGACGGGGCGGGTTTAGTTGCATCTGGGTATAAAGCAAAGGATAGTTGTGAAACCCGCCCCTACACCCTTTCCCCCTTACCCTGGGATCATTTGGATACCGGGATTGATAAAAACTGGCTAATCGAAGACTTACAACGCGCCTTAGATGCGGCAACTGTACCGGATTGTGCCTTTGAGGGTTGTTCTCACTGTGGGATCTGTGGCACGGATTTCGGTCATAATATTGTCTTTGAACCGCCGCAAATTCCCGAATTTACAGGTCATTTTAAGCCAAATCAACACAAAGCGCAGCGGTTGCGGGTGTGGTACGGTAAGGTGGGCGAAATGACATTAGTCAGTCATTTGGATTTAGTCCGGTTATTTGACCGCGCCGTGAGACGGGCATCGTTACCGATTACCTTTACTGGCGGATATCATCCTGGACCTCGGATTATGATCGCGAATGCGTTGTCATTAGGGATGTCGAGTAGTGGCGAGATAGCCGACTTTGAGTTAACCGAGTCGATGGATGTGGCGGAGTTTCAGCAACGGCTTGCGGATCAGCTTCCGTCAGATATCCCAGTTTATCAGGTTGAAGAAGCGGATTTAAAAGTGCCAGCGACAACCCGACTCTTAGAGAAAGCGGAGTATCGGCTTGAGGTGGTAAGCGAAGCGGGATCAGCATCGCCGCAACAGTGGCAAGATTGGGTTAATCAGGTAAATCAGGCTGAGGCGATTTGGCTAGAGAAGCGCACCAAGTCGGGGAAGAAGAAGTCGGTGAATTTGCGCGATCGCTTATTTGAGTTAGAACTGATAGAGGTGAAAACAGACACCCCATCTCAATCGGCTGTGCTACGGTATGTTGGCAGTTGTCGGAATGATGGCACGCTGTTACGACCTGAAGATATCATTTATATGGTAGAGCAGGTAGGGCAACAGGAATTTCAGTTATTGCACAGTCATCGACAACGGCTCATTTTAGGTGAGGCGATTTAACCTAGGATTAATAGCACTGACTTAAAGCCCCGACACCCGCCCGGAGTTCAAACTCCGGGCTAAAAGCTCAAGTCCACTAAAGTGGACTAAAACTTTTAATCCGAATGGTAAGCTGTTCGGCATTTAAACCTTAATGTCAATAATGGCGAAAGCCTTGTAGTGCGTTTAGCGAAGCCATGCCGCAGGCTTTGCATCTTGCTCGCTACTAATACCCAATTTAAATGCATGACAGCTTACTAACTTAAAGCTGATAGATATTCGGCATTTAGATTGGCATACCTCAGAAGGCAACGGGCAAAAGGAAACAGGGAATATTGGCTATTTTTCTGAGAAAATGATACTTAATTTATCATTTTCTCCCTTGGATTTCATGCCGATAAAGATGAAAATTGATCTAGAACAATATACAGACAATTTTCAATCTGGATTCCTATGATACTTACAACAGAACAACACCTTGCCGCCAAAGTTCGGGCTGACTTCCCGATTTTGCAAGATAAAATAAACGGTAAACCTTTAGTTTACCTGGATAATGCCTCAACCTCCCAAAAACCTTTACAAGTTCTTAAGACTTGGCAGAACTACTATGAGCATACTAACGCCAACGCTCACCGAGGCATTCATACCCTGAGTTCCAAAGCCACCGAAGCCTACGAAAACGCACGGCAGAAAATTGCTACATTTGTTAATGCCACATCTGCCCAAGAAATCATCTATACGCGCAATGCTACAGAAGGAATTAATTTAGTCGCCTCCACTTGGGGAGGGAAAAACTTACAGCCTGGGGATGAAATCATTCTCTCAGTCATGGAACACCACAGCAATCTGATCCCGTGGCAACAGATTGCCCAACGCACAGGTGCTGTGTTAAGATTTGTCGAATTAACCGACACTCAAGAATTTAACGTAGACCAGTTTAAAACTCTACTCTCCAATCGCACGAAACTGGTATCCATTGTTCATGTATCTAACACGTTAGGCTGTATTAACCCAATCCAAGACATTACCGCACTAGCGCATCACTATGGCGCAAAAGTATTAATTGATGCTTGTCAAAGTACACCCCACCTAAAACTTGACGTACAAGCGATTGATTGCGATTGGTTAGCAGCATCGGGACACAAAATGTGCGCTCCCACAGGGATTGGTTTCCTGTATGGGAAATTAGACGTTCTCAAAGAAATGCCGCCATTTTTAGGGGGCGGGAAGATGATAGCTGAGGTTTTTCTGGATCATGCCACCTATGCCGATATTCCCTACCGTTTTGAAGCCGGAACTCCCGCCACGGGGGAAGCGATCGCACTGGGTGCAGCCGTGGATTACCTCACCGCTATTGGTATGGACAAAATCCAGGCGTATGAACATGAACTGACTGCCTATTTGTTTGAGCAATTAAACACGATTCCCAGTATCACAATTTATGGTTCTAAACCCAACGCTGACGGCAGTGGTAGAGCGGCGTTAGCCTCATTTACCTGCGGAACAATTAACCCTTATCAGTTAGCTCAAGTTTTGGATCAGGCGGGTATTGCGATTCGGGCGGGTCAATATTGTACCCAACCCTTGCATCGGATTCTCGGTGTTCCTTGCACGGCTCGCGTGAGTCCCTATTTCTACAACACCCGCGAGGAGATTGATACATTTATCAGTGCTTTTAAAGAGGCGATTCCCTTTGTAATAGCGCTCCAATGTCCTAACGTATCCTCTTAGTGCTATAACAACAAAGATTCTGGAGTTCGGCTCAGGGAAGATTAATTTTGGTCGCCTGCTGACTTTCTCAGATCGGGTGCAGATTTTGGGGTTTGGTTCAATTGCTGTAAGATGCTCTCCAATTCTTGTTGGTATTGACCGTATTTTTGCCAATTGCCTTGACGCATGGCTTCCTGTGCTTTTTGATAGGTTTCCAAGGCGGATTGGGCGAGTTTGGAAACTCCTTCTTTTGGTGGAGCAGATGGTAGAGTCGGAGTAGTTTGTTGCACGTCTGCTTGGGTTTCGCCAAAGATAGTTGCTAAAGCTTCCTCTAAGGTTTCTTCCATAACCACTTCTTTCGCATAAGCAACAATGACCCGCTTCAATTCTGGAAGTTCACCTTGTTCAGCCCGCAGATAAACGGGTTCGACATACAGTAATGATTGGTCAATGGGAATCACTAATAAATCGCCGCGAATTACTCGCGATCCTTCCTGACTCCATAGAGTTAATTGTTGGGAAATTTGCGGATTTTGGTCAATGCGAGCTTCAATTTGCGAAGGACCATAAACGAGTTCTTGTTTCGGGAATTCGTACAGGAGTAATTTGCCATAGTTTTCCCCATCAGAACGCGCTGCCATCCACGCAACCATATTATCTTTATTGACGGGGGTAAACGGCAGAATCAAAATAAATTCGTGACTTGATGTTTCGGGTAAGCGCATAATCACATAATAAGGCAGCACGATCTGCTCATTCCCTTCATAAATTTCTGTGGGAAAACGCCACAAATCCTCCCGGTTATAAAATACTTGGGGATTATCCATGTGGTAAGACAGATACATTTGCGCCTGAATGGTGAATAGATCCAGGGGATAGCGGAAATGGGCTTTTACATCGGCTATAATCTCGTCTTGGGCGGTAAATAAGGTGGGGAATATTTTGCGATAGGTTTGCAGTACTGGGTCATCTTCATCAACAACCACAAACTGCATTGTCCCATTAAAGGCATCCACGACGACTTTAACTGAGTTGCGAATATAATTAATATCCCCTTGAGACATTTGGGCAATATCCCCATCTTGAGTGATCGCGCTAGCATTATTACTTTGGGAAACAGGTTCAGAATAGGGATAGCGATCGCTTATCGTATAGGCATCAATAATCCACTGTAATCTACCATCAATTAAGGTAATATAAGGGTCTTGATCAAACCGTAAAAAAGGTGCAACTTGGCTCACCCGTTCCTGAATCTGGCGATGGTAATGAATGCGGGAGGTGTTGGCAAAGTAATTAGAGATTAAAATTTTCAGATCGCCCAAATCATACGCATAAGCTAATCGTTGCCACAGTGAAGGAATCGGTACACCTCCATTTCCTTCGTAATTTGTGAATGCATTTGCATCGCCACGGGGATAGTCAAATTCTTGAGTTGTTGTCCCGGTAAAGATATAGGTATCGGTTTCTTCGCCGTAGTAAATGGCGGATTCATCGACTTGCAGATCGACTTTAGAAATTGGCGGAATATCTTGGATAAACAGTTCCGGTAAGCCATCCTCAGTCACAATATTTACCGGACTCATAACCAAACCATAACCATGGGTATATTTTAGCCGCTCGTTGACCCAAGTCTTAGCGCGATCGGGGACTTGGGCATAGACTAATTCCCGTGGTGAAAGCATCACCTGTCGGTAATTATCGTCAATCGTATAGCGATCAACATCGACATCATTAAATCGATAGTAAAGACGAATTTCTTGCAGTTGACGATAGGTACTTAATAACGGTCGATAATCCCACAAACGAATATTACGAATCGTGAATTGGTTGTCTTGCAACCCTTGGCGACTTAGCTGTCCTTCTGCTGGATAGTCTTGGGTAGGAACTTTGTCTAAATCGTAAGCTTTGCGCGTATAGGCGATATTATGTTCAATGTAGGGCTTTTCTTTTTCTAATTCATTCGGTTCAACAATAAAGCGTTGTTGAAACCAGGGAAAAAGACCAATAAAAACCAGAAAAGCAATCATATAAATCCCGATGCCATAGGTAGGTAAGGCAATATTGTTTTGCCAAATGGCTAGGATAAACGATAAGCCGAGCAGAAGGGAGATAACGCTCATAATCCAGAAGGCTAGACGTTGAGCATGAGCATCGGTGTACCCTGCACCATAGACGACACCATCAGCATTGTAGAGTAATTCGTAGCGTTCTAACCAAAAGCCGATCGCAATCACTAAAGCAATCCCAGCTAACAGTAAACTGAGATGGGTTTTTACATCTTTAGTCAGGAAATGTTGCCAGTATTGGTCTAACCGTATTGTGCCTTTCAATACATAAACCGCGATGGATAAAATCAAGCTCCACCCCAAGAGAGTCAACACCCAATTCTTCAACCCCTCATAGAATGGAAGCTGAAACAAGTAAAACCCAATATCATGTTGATAAATGGGATCGGTCAGATTAAAATCGGTGGCATTCAAATACTTTAATATCGTCTCCCAAGCCGATGCACTGGTTGTGGCGGCGGCTAAACTGATCAGGAAGATCACCACTAAGACAGCGGAATTGGCGATCGTATCGGTATAGTGGGCTAAATCACTGGCGTCTAGGAAACGAAACGCGCGATCGCGAGTTAGACGCTGTGCCATCCAATAGTTAAACCACAAGAATAGTCCGTAAATAATAAACGTTCCCACCCAAGCCATAATTTTCCAGGTGATCCGCGTCCAGAATACATCTGAGAAGTTAACCGAATTAAACCACCAGGCTTCTGTGAGAATGTGAACCAATGTTTGAGAGAAAGGTAAGCCGAAGATGACGACTAATAGAAAGCCGATAATAAATTTATTGGCTGATTTCATAATTGTTTACTGAATCCGTAAGCCATATTTTAACCCTAACACGAATGTTACGGACTAACCTAAGTTGAATGTCGCTGACTTAAGCGGGGTTCGTAGTAGGCACGAAGCGTGCCATAAGCGAGTCGAGCGCTTACTACAAACTCTAAAGTTAGTGCCATTCAACCTAAGTTCGTCGTTGCACTTCAGCGCTAAAAATCCTAGCATCGCCCACGACAAACCCATACGTCAGTGCTATTCTGCTGCAACATCAGGTTTCCAACTCACTGTTAAGGTATCAGCGCTCCTAATTATAGGAAAGAGACATCATTTTTCCCTCTAACAAACGGTAGAAAAATATTGGTATAGTGATTTTTTTGTCACATCACTACAGAGGGCGAGTTCTATAAAAGATATGAATTGACAAATGAACTATCAATATAAATTATCAATTGTACATAAAGATTGAGAGCTTTTATCAATAAACAACCACTTTTTAATTTTGATTAAGAACGACTAATAATTACTGACTTAAACCAAGTGCTTGAGATTAATCCCAACTACGCCCAAGCCTATTATCATCGGGGACTTACCCATGTTCAACTCGGTAATGAAGAAGAAGCGATCGCGGATTTCCAAAAGGCGGCAGATTTATCTAGACAACAGGGTGACATGACAATTTACCAAAATGCCCTTGACCAAATTCAACAGATTCAGCCGTAAAGAAGTATAGCGCTACGCGCTAGGCTTTCTTGCAATAGGCAATGGGCAATAGTGAAGAAAAACACTGACTCATCAAGGGATTGACCCTTCGACTTCGCTCAGAGTCAAGCGATTTAAATTTTTCTTTTTTTGTTCTAACGTGTGTGCGTAGTGCTATATATAGCAACCGCCATAGCGGTTAGGACACATCATTTATGTAGAGACGCGCCATGGCGCGTCTCTACAATGGTGCCGAAAGTCCTAATCGATGTGTCTACTGCTATACATCAGGTAAGGGTACGGCAATGCCGTACCCCTACGAGTGATAATTGATTCATACATAATGGAGATTGATCTCGCTGGTTGATACACCCTCCCTCAAGGAGTATGCTTCGCTAAACACACTACAAGGATTTCATCATTGTTGACATTAAGGGTTGAATACCGAACAGCTTAGTCCTCACCCAACTATCTGCAAACATCCTTTGCTGACAGGACTTACGCAGCTACACCACTTATGGGGGCAAAGGTGCCTTACGCTACGCTCTCCCCACCCTACACATAGAGGCTTTGTGTAAGTCCTAGCTGATTTAACCATAAATTTTTCGGTAGTAATCTTTATACTCCTTCGACAGCAACGGTTCCCACCAATCCCGATGGGTCAAATACCATTCAACGGTACTACGTAATCCTCCTTCAATGGTTTCTTGAGGCGTCCAACCCAGTTTTGCCTTAATTTTGCGAGCATCAATTCCGTATCGGCGATCGTGTCCCGGTCGATCTTTGACAAAAGAAATTAACTTTTTACTGGGAGAAACAGGCAAATCCGAGGCTAATTCATCCATAAGCTGGCAAACCATCTGAACTAAATCCAGGTTCTTGATTTGGTTATTACCACCAATGTTATAGGTTTCGCCGGGAGTTCCTTGGTGCAGAACTAAATCGATCGCCTGACAGTGATCGTTGACATACAACCAATCCCGCACATGCTGTCCATCCCCATAAACAGGTAAGGGTTGACCCAGCATGATGTTAATGCACATCAGAGGAATCAGCTTTTCCGGAAACTGATAGGGACCATAGTTATTTGAGCAATTGGTAATTAATGTGGGGACGCCGTAGGTATGATGATAGGCACGGACAATGTGATCACTACCCGCTTTAGACGCCGCGTAGGGACTGTTAGGCTGATAGGGTGTCGTTTCACTAAACAACGGGTCATTCGGACTCAAACTGCCGTATACTTCATCCGTAGAAACATGAAGGAAGCGATCGCTCCCTCGATCTCCCCGCTTTTTCCAATGCTGGCGAAAGGCTTCCAAGAGAGTGGACGTACCCAGAACATTTGTTCTCACAAATGCTTCAGGTCCCAAAATTGAGCGGTCAACATGGGATTCTGCTGCAAAGTGGGCAACGGTATCAATCGTCTCACTGCGAAGTAAAGCATCAACGAGAGTGCGATCGCAAATATCTCCCGCTACAAATCGAAAATTTTCTCGTCCCTCGACTGACTCTAGATTACGGCGATTGCCGGCGTAACTGAGCAAATCGAGAACAACAACTCGATCATCTGGGTAGCGATCGCACCAGTGATGGACGAAGTTGGAGCCAATAAACCCCGCTCCACCTGTTATGAGTATGCGGCGAGGTTCTCGTGAAGGCATAATGACTTGGGTTCCTTTTCGCGGTAATCTTAGAGCATATAATTCTAACCGTCGATCATCTTAACATCTGCTTGGAGCTCAAGGATGAGACGGGTCAAAAATTGATAGCGCCAGCCCGTCTGAGGCTAAAGTGTGGGTACAACTACGTCAGGTGGGTTGGAGGCTTCAGGGCTTTCCTCTGCTGGATTCGCTGATTCTTCAGGCTGGTCTTTTGGAGCCTCGGACTCTGAGGTTGTCTCTGATGGCGATTGTTCTCCAGAATTGACCGGATCACGATCAGACCTTTGCTGATTGGAAGAGGGAGAATTATTAGAATTGGATTCCTCAGACGCCTCCGGATTCTCAGGTTGGGGCGTTGGGGAATTAGAACCCTCAGGATTCTGATTCGAGGGTTCGGGAGGTGTTGGCTTCGGACAAACCTTGTCTTGACCGGAAAACTGCACAGAGACTTGGTATTCCTGTGGCTGATCAGTTCGTTCAAAACGCTGAGTGTTAACTCGTTCCTGTGCTTGTTGATCAAGAATCGAGTCGCCCGCCCCTTGAAGCAGTTGTAAATTCGTCGGTTTGCCATCAGTATTAACCGTAACGTTGTAAATGGCTGTACCGTTAAGCTGCTTCTGGCAAGCGGCTTTGGGAAACTCAGCAATCAATGTTCTTTGTTGGGGGGGCGAAATTTCTGCTTGATTGTCTGGATCATCAGAAGTACGACGTGCTATTTGATCGGGGGGGGTATTGGCATCGTCTGGTTTTAAGTTGGGTTCTTGCTGGGGGGGGTTGGTTGATGAGAGTTCCCCCTCTGGCGAAGTTTCTGCTTCTGTTGATTCAGGATTAGGTTCCCCCATAGCAACAGTTGGGTTCTTTTTCGGTTGGAAATCCTCTGGGGGTAGTTTGTTTATTTCACTTGCCAACTTATCTACTGTTGTACGACTATTGGGGTTTGAGGCTGAGGAACCATCATTCGGGTTGTTCGGATCGGGAATGGTCGGATTTAGTGGAGAAGCCGCCGCGACTTTCTTCACTAGATCCCGAAGTTCTTTTGCGCTCATGCGTTCTAGTCGATGTGGGGAAAATTTCGGATTCGATTCACCCGGAAGCACCGTTTGTCCTATCCGTTTCCGAGTCGAAGACGATGACGGACGTTGTGACTCTTGTGAAGGGGGCGTTGTCGAGGTTGTACCATTAAGGCGAAGAGAATCTTGGCGAGACAGAGGTGGCAGGGGTGGGAATGGCGATGTTAACGGTGTCTGCTGATAAATATAGGGGGGAACCGTTGGCACCGATAAATCGGGTAGGCGACTCAAATCGGCTTCGCTTAATTCCAACATTTGTACAGTTCGCCGTGTCGGTGGCGCTTCATTGGAAAAAACGGGGACATAAGAGGGTAAGGTTAGCCCCAAGATGACATGAATACCCACCGATGCTATTACCGCGATTCCAGTTGGCTGATTGAGTTTCTCGGAAACCGTTCTAAATAAGAGATTCGACATAACCGTTATCATTCTCTCCGTTGCGGGGTTGTCGGGAATTCTATTCGTTGTGAACTACTCAGGCTTACTTCGTTGAAGCCTGAGCTTCTGGTTTCGCTGGGGATTGCGTCAGCTTAGACTTACGCCCAAGCTTCGGTCTCACATCCCCTCCACCATCAGCAGTCCCAGTCCCTGAGACCGATAAATGTTGTTGAGCCTGTCGAAGCATTCTGACACCTTCCGCTCTAATATTTGCTGAGGCATTACCATCTCTATCATGATGAGTGCCACAGCTCGGACAAGTCCAACTCCTAACCTCCAAGGGCATCTCGTCTACCTGATAATGACAGTTTGAGCAGAGTTTTGAACTAGGAAACCATCGGTCAATCTCTACCAGTACCTTACCCTCTTTTTCGAGTTTGTACGATAGAAAATTGACAAACATTCCCCAGCCTACATCAGAAATTGCTTTAGCTAGTTTGTGGTTCCGAACCATGCCTTTAGTATTTAGACTTTCGACTACGATAACTTGGTTTTCGTCAACAAGCTTTCTCGATAGCTTATGTAAGTAGTCTTGACGGACATTACTAACTCGTTCGTGAACCCTAGCCACCAGTTTCCTGGCTTGATCTCGTGACTTGCTTCCTTTCTCCTTTCTGTCTAATTTCTGTTGCTTCCGCTTGAGGTTACGCTCATGCTTGGCTAAATGTTTGGGGTTATCAAACTTAGAGGTTTTAACCCCATCGTTAACAATGGCAAAATCCTTTAATCCCAAGTCAATCCCGGCAATTTTACCTTCACTTCGACTTGCGAGAGTGCTGACAGGAGGATTATCCCCTTCTACCTCGGTTAATACAGATGCAAAATACTTACCCGATGGCGTCATGCTAACCGTTACTGTCTTGATAGTTCCTTCAATTGGTCGGTGTATTTTAGTTTTGACTACGCCAACACGACCGGGAAACTTGAGGCAACCATCAACAACTTTAACCGACTGAGGATACTGAATGGATTGCTTATTCCTTTTAGCCTTGAACCTTGGGTATCTAGCTCTACCCTCGAAAAAGTTTTTGTAGGCAGCTACCAGGTTTAGTGTGGTAGCTTGCAAAACTTGAGAATAGCATTCAGATAACCATTCGGTTTCCTCCTGTTTCTTGAGCTTAGGCAAAAATGCGTTTAATGCTGAACGTGTCAAGCCTTTACCCGTTAACTGGTAAGTTTCAATGCACAAATTGAGTGCATAATTCCACCACCAGCGACTACAGCCAAAGTGTTGAGCTAGTATCACTTGTTGTTCAGTTGTCGGATATAGCCTAACTTTGATGGCTTGATGTCGCATCGCTTTCACCTCCTCTTACCACTATATACCATTTAAGGTAAGCAAGTCCTGAAGATGGGAAATTTCGTTCCTCAATTTCCCGCTGTCCATCCTCACCCTACTTCGCCCTTGGGTGAGGACTTCCGCGACGCCGTTAATAAAAATAATCTAGAGTCTAATTGAACTCAGGGATTGAGTAACATTGACAATCATGATCGAAAAGTAGGGTAATTTCAGCGTTGGGCGATCGCGTAAATCGTGATAAATCACTTGATCTGGTAGGGTAGCACGTTCGACTACCCAGGCGGTGTCCAATAATTGGCGGCGATGCAACACTTGCCATACCTGTTCATACACTGAACTCACTTTCATCAGGACTACGACATCCGCCCACTCTAAAATTGTTTCCAGTTCCTTTACATTATAGAGAGCTGGCAGCACCACCAAGCGATCGCGCTGTACCGTTAGCGGTAATCCTAACACTGAGGCGGCTGCCATGGGTGAACAAACGCCAGGAATCATTTGCACGACGGCGGTGGGTTGCTGCTGTTGTAGGGTTTGCGCCAAATAGGTAAACGTGCTGTAAAAACTGATATCCCCTTCACAAACAAACGCCACATCTTGTCCAATGTTTAGATAATGCCACACCTGTTCGGCAGCTTCTATCCACGCTTGGGTAAGAATGTCAAGGTCTTGCACGTAAGGAAATGTTAAGGGCAGTTGAACTTGTTGAGTGTCTAACCATTGCCCGACAATTTGTTGAGCCATACCCAATTTTCCCCTTACTCCCGCCGGAAACGCCACTACGGGTGCTTGTTTGAGGATACGTAGGGCTTTAAGCGTAATTAATTCGCGATCGCCTGGACCCACACTCAGACCGTAAAGCGTGCCAACTTGCCCCATGATTATTTGTTACGTTTGATTAAAAAGCTTTACAATCCAAAATGCCACTACCGACTGTTATTCTACCGGGTTTTTTTGCCGGGGCAACTGAATATCGAGGATTAGAAACCGCGTTAAATCAATTCGGGTTTCCCACCGTTACTGTACCGCTACGACAAGGCGATTGGATTCCCACCATAGGCGGTCGCTCAGTTGTACCAATTTTACGCCAACTCGACCAAACCGTGAAACAGGTTATGGCAGATTACAACGCCAATCAGGTTAATCTGATTGGTCATTCCGCCGGAGGCTGGATTGCCCGAATCTACCTGGGCGAAAAACCCTACGATATTCATGGCAATGTAACATCCTCAGTCCCCGGATTTTGGAATGCTCATCCTGCTATTGCCACATTGGTAACATTAGGGACACCTCATACTAGCCAAGAGCGCTGGACAAAACGCAATCTGGATTTTGTGGCAATCAACTATCCGGGAGCGTTTTATCCCCAGGTTAAATATATCTGTGTCGCGGGTAAAGCTATCTATGGTCAACGGCGCTTGGGTCAATGGTTAGCCTATAACAGTTATCAGCAAACCTGTGGAGTCGGCAATTGTTGGGGAGATGGGATTACTCCCATTGAAGCAGCTCATTTAGAGGGGGCGGTGAATCTCACCTTAGAAGGAGTGCTGCATTCACCGCGAAGACAGGGACTTTGGTATGGTTCGCCAGAACCAATGAAATCGTGGGTTCCCTATTTAAGGTAAAAATCTTAGGGGCGAAAGGCTTGCGCCCTTTATTCAGTGAGCGATTCCTCTGAATCATTAGACAGTATTGAAATGTTATCGCTACCCCCACTAAGGAAGCGTCTAAACCATTGGTGTCAACTTAAGCTCAACCCCTCACCCCCAGCCCCTCTCCCACGCCGGGGAGAGGGGAGCAAGAGCATCCGATCCCCCTTCTCCCCACGGTGGGAGAAGGGTCAAAACTGTTTCATCCTTCAACCTTCGCCTCTTTTTCACCCTTCGGTTTATTGGCAATTTCTTTCACCGCTTTCTCTTCCACAGGCTCAGAAATCGGAATCTCCTCAACCTCTGGCAACTTTTCTACCGCCAGCCGAGAGGACGAACTGCCACCGGATAAGCGTTTCAAGAGTTTAGGTCTGGGATCATGCAGCAGATAAATAATTTGATCGTCAGCCTGCCAAGTTTCATTCGCGCTAGCTACTTGTAAAGTCCCTTGGCGTTCGATTAATAAGGGAACCAGTTCCCCCGCCCGAATCAACGCTTGTAAATGCGCTCGCTGAAAGGCTAATCCCGACTCTTTTAACGTGGTTGTACCTAACTTGACTTGCCCCTCGACAATATATTTGTTCCACGTCTTAATCGGTAGTTGAGAAACAAAGGCTTGATTGACTTTTGTTTTATTATTCGTCGTATTGGCTTGGGGATCACGCGGAAATACGGCAACCACTCGTGGCGGCGCAAACTCTTCCACGGCGCGTTGGGCTAAGACTAGGTTCACTTCCCCATTATTGGTCATTGCCAGAAATGTACCCACTGATTCAATCCCAGCTTCTTCTAAAACCTCAACATCTAAACCACTGCTTTGGAACACCCGCAGATTTTCCTCCTCGGCTTTTTGGCAGGCTTCGGGATCAGTGTCGATGAGGACAACCTCTTCTTCCTGTTCTTGAAACAAACGCGCAATCAGACGACTCAAAGGATTACAGCCCACAATCACCGCACCCGTTGCCTTTTCCTGGGGATTCAGTTGTAGCCATTGGGCAACCCAACGCGCCGTTAACCCTTGTAAAAATACCGTCAGCATAATCGTTAGGAAGACCAGGGCTTTAATCGAGTCTCCCCCATTAATCCCGCGTTCGGTGAGAAGAATCGCAAATAAGGAGGCGACGGAAGCACTGACAATTCCTTTGGGCGCAATCCAGGATAAAAAGATTTTTTGTCGCCAATTTAAGCCGCTATTCCAGGTACATAAGCTGACACTCACCGGGCGCACTAGGGTCATTAATGCCAAAACCGTGAATACACTGCCCCACCCTAAAGCAAACACACTGTCAATGGACAAATCGGCGGAGAGGAGAACGAAGAGTACGGAAACCCCCAGCACTGTTAATTGTCCTTTAAACCGTCGCAACAGGCGCTCTTCTGGTAGAGAAGACGCACCGACAACGATTCCGGCGACGACGGTTGCCATTAATCCGGATTCGGAGCGAATCGTTTGTGCCAAGCCAAATAAGCCTAACATCCCGGCTAACACCACCAGGTTTTTCAGGTCTTCTGAAAGAAAATCGGCTCGTTTGAGAAATAAACCCAGCAGCCAGCCACCGATACCACCAATCACACCACCAATACCCAGGCGTAACCCTAGACCGACAATTGCAGCCGAGGCTCCTGCATCGCTGTTGAGAATGGTATCGAGGACAACAACGGATAGAATCGCCCCCACGGGGTCAATTAATACCCCTTCTCCTTCTAAAAGGGCGGCAACTCGTCGATCAACTTTTACTTGTTTAAGCAGTGGACCAATAACCGTCGGACCGGTCACAACTACGAGAGCCGCATAGAGAAAGGCAATCGACCAGGGAAATTCTCCTAACCAATGGGCAGCCATCCCACCGCCTAGCAGTGTAATCAGCGTTCCCAGGGTGACGAGGTTTCTCAGAGAACCTGATACTTTGCCTAAATCGCGCAGGTTGAGGTTAAGTCCTCCCTCAAAAAGAATTACGGCGACGGATAAGGCAACAATGACTTCTAAACCCACTCCCAGTTCTTGGGGGTGTAATAAACCCAAACCATCGGAGCCGAGGGAAACACCGAAGATGAGCAGAAAGACGATGCTGGGGACTTTTAGGTACTCGGCAATCACCTGAGCGCTGATTCCAGCACAGACAGCGATGACCATTTGTAGGGTTAATTCAAAAGATCCTTCCATAGGTATGCTTGTCGCAGGTGATCGACTGAGGTCTAGATGCCTGATGATTGGCTCTATTTAACAAAATGAGCAAGTTGAGTTGATAAAGCCTAACTATATTACTGTGAATAAGCGGCAGGAGTGATTCGGTTAACCCGTCGGGTGTGACGCTAACGTTGATCCTAACGCGGCTACGTCTATCTATCTATAGCACTACGCACTCTAGTTATTCCTAAAGTTACGCTGATCGGGGTAGTCAGAGTTTTTTATTTTTAACTGAAAAGTCATAATTGAAAAGTCACCGTTTGATTAGGTCGCGCCACGGGTTGAGTCACGGTGAAGGCAATGGCAACCTGTTGGATGGCAGCAAGGTGAACGACTGGCGACCAGCAGCACTCTAACTTGTTCGTTTAAAGATGAATCGTCAAACATTTATTTCGGGACGCTCAGAGAGTCGAATTCGCAAAACTCAACGTTGGATTGAGCGGATGTGGATGTTCGGCTTACTCTTAGCCGCTTTGCTCTTATTTTGCCTAAATCTGGATAGCCCACCTCTCTTAAATGGGGGTGAACAAACGATCAATCAGGTCGCTGGTGAATTAACTACCACGCCTTTGGCATCTTGGCAATGGTTTTATCCAACGTTTGGGGACAAATCCTATGTTGAAGATCCACCCTTACTGTATTGGCTAATTGCTTTGGCTTATAAGACAGGGAATGATAATACCTTGATCACACGCTTACCGACTGCCCTTCTGAGCGCTCTGTCTGTTCCCCTTTTCTATGGAATCGGTCGAGAAATTTTCCCATCTCGTCAAAATGCGCTTTTTTCGAGCTTCATTTATTTAACTGTATTACCTGTGGTGCAGTATGGACGTCTCGCGATCGCGGATAGTGCGGTGTTATGCTTTGTCATGCTAATGATGGTGTGTCTGTTGCGATCGCGTCGTGATTTGCGTTGGTCATTGGTAGCCGGTATTGGATTCGCTTTAATTTGTCTGACTCAGGGAATTGGATTCGGATTGCTTTTGCTGGCAATCGGTTTGATTTTTATTGCCTGGGATACGCCGAGACTGCTCAGATCTGGCTATTGGTGGTTGGGTTGGATATTAGGTATCATCCCCGGATTGGTTTGGTATACTCTACCCTGGCTTGAGGGTCAAGCATTTCTCACTGCCAATCTGATCCAAGAATCATTACAACCCTTTTGGCATTCTGTCAAGATTCCCAGGACTCTTACTGGCTATTACGATTACCTATTGGAGTTCTTAAAATTCTCGGTTCCCTGGTTACTCTTTGCGTCTTATGGATTAGGGTTGGCGTGGACTCATCGCAATTGGGGTTGGGCAAAATTCGTATTGGTTTGGACGGGTGTTTATGGAGGAGCCGTTTGTCTAATTGGGTCTCCCTTATCGGCGTATAGTTTACCAATTTATCCCGCTTTAGCCCTAGCGGGTGGCGCTCAACTTGCCGCCGTGTGGAATTCGCCCCGCTCTCAATCCTATCCGCGTTTCTGGGTTTTTGGATTGAGTCTCATGTCTTTAGGGGCAATCGCCGCTACTGTTTATTTCCTACTAGAAGCCTCTGGAAAGCTTTTACCTGTCGTTTCTAGCTCCGTCGCCCTAACCTTCGCGATCGCGGCTATCCTCGTGGCTCGACGCGACATACAATTTATTTTCATTTTGTTTTGGGGAATGTATGTGTCTCTGGTATTGTTGATGACTTCTCCCCATTGGATTGTATCTTAGCCATTTCAATGAATAGCACGATATATCCCCCGCTAAATCTTCTGGATTATAACGGGGGTCTTTTTTGCCAACTCCAATAAAAATCCTATCGCCCAACCATCAGGTTGGAACGCGGACTTATCCGTTGTTGCTACTATGACTCAAGCCAATTGAAATGCTGGTAAACAGTCAGCCTCTTTAGGCGTTTAGCTTTTCCTTAGCCATCGCCTGAGTCTTACGCATCAATTTCCTCTTCTGCGCCAAGTTGCTTGAGATGAATGTGCTTACGACCTAAGGTGATTTCAAATTCATCCCCAGGTTGTAAACCCATCTGTTTCGTATAAGCAGAACCAATAAGCAGATTACCGTTAGATTGCACAGAGATGCGATAGCTCGCACTCCTACCCCCGCGTCCATTGCCATTGGCTTTGCTATCTAATTCAATACCCTCAGCGTCAATCAGCGCATTCAGGAATTTCATCATATTAACGCGCTCTACATCGTTTTTAGTTACGGTGTAGTAGCCACAGGCTCTAGCTTTTTCTTCTTTGCTGAGGTTACCTAGCTCTCTAACTTTCTCAAGCAGTGCTTGACCCTCTAAGGGTTCCATCTTGGACTCCATTTTTTTCTTTTTAGCCATCAACTTGAATCTAAACCTAAACAGTGAGGTCTCAGGTAGCGATTTCGCTATACTGATACATAACCAAGATAACAAAATCTTGGTCTTATATCATCCTCTATAGAACTATATTACACGGATACTGTCAACTTGGTTGCTTATATTTGTTGAATTTATCTTTTTAACAAATCAACCGCCGACTGGAGAACGTGTCAGCAATGGATACGGAGCGATAAGGTGGGGCGTTTCCAGTTGATCGAGTCAGCAACAAAAACCAATGATGTGCAAAACTCAGGATTGATGGGAGGCGTTATCAGGCTTCAGGAAAAACCCACCTGGTTATAGTTGACAGTACAACCATCCGGGGACGTCAATAAAAAAAAACCCGTTCAACTCTTAACCCTGTACAACCCAACCTGAAACTGGCTGAATTAGACTCCAGCTTCAAACCAACTCCAAGCTAGGAGAGATTACAATCCCTATGAAGTTGACAACTCGCGGACATTATAGTGTCAAAGCGCTCCTTGATCTCAGCCTACAGCCCGGTTATGGACCAACATCCGTTAAAATGATTGCCCAGCGCCAAGATCTACCCGCACCCTATTTAGAGAAACTACTGATTGAAATGCGTCGTGCTAATTTAGTGAATTCAGTACGGGGTTCTCAAGGTGGCTATCAATTAGCTCGCGAACCTTCAAAAATTTCTCTGGGTCAGATTTTAGCAGCCGTTGGTGAAACAATCGAACCATTACACCACCACCAGGCAGATGCCACTCAAGCCGAAGACTGGGTAACTTTAACCTTGTGGCATCGACTTCATGAAAAACTCAAAGATGCCCTATATAGCATAACCCTTGCCGATCTTTACTATGATGCTCGAAGTTGGCAAGCGGCTCAAGGCGAACAAACCAGTTTTGTGATTTAATAGAGGCTTTGATCTCGAATGACCATAATGAATCAACTGATTACCTATCAAGGGGGCTGTCACTGTGGTTCTGTCCGTTTCAGTGTGACAGTTGACCAGCACGAGGCAATCGATTGCAATTGTTCAATTTGTCGCAAAAAAGGCTTCATCCACCTAATTGTACCCCCGGAACGGTTTACTCTATTGAGTGGGGCTGAGGTTTTAACAACATATACGTTTAATACCCATACCGCTAAACATACATTCTGCCGTATTTGTGGGATTCACCCCTTTTATCGCCCCCGTTCTCATCCCCAGTCGATTGATGTTAACCTGCGTTGTCTCGATGATGATGTCCTGTCTCGATTTGCCAGAGTGCCGTTTGATGGTGCTAATTGGGAAGATAATATAGATACGCTCAAAGGCAACAAGATTGACTAGAAGTGTCATTGTTTTGTTACTTGCCGCCAGTCTAGATTACTGGATAGGTGATCCTTGGGGTTGGCTTCATCCCGTCCAAGTCATGGGTTGGCTGATTTCTCACTTTAGCCAATGGATAATTCACAATCTTTATCGTCCCTGGGAACGCCGCCTCGCCGGAATTGGATTGGGGTTAGGATTAATTATCGGTAGTGGTATGGCAGGCTGGTTCATCGTGTTGGCAGCAAACTGGCTTCATCCTTGGGTAGGGATTGGGGTTGAAAGTATTCTGCTAGCAAGCTGTTTTGCGGGTCGCAGTTTACGAAACGCGGCTGATGATGTGGTACAACCGCTAACTGATGAAGAGTTAGAGCAAGCGCGTTCTCGTTTGCGTCAATATGTGGGTCGAGATACAGAAAAATTGACAGCACCTGAAATGTTTCGGGCGGTTCTAGAGACTATCGCCGAAAATGCTACGGATGGTGTTACAGCGCCCTTATTTTATGCTATTATTGGCGCGTTTTTTCCGATAGTGGGTAGCTCTCCCTTGGCTTTAGCCTATAAAGCGGCTAGCACTCTCGATTCAATGATTGGTTATCGACGCGAACCTTATACAGATTTAGGGTGGTTCAGTGCTAAACTTGAGGATTACTTAACCTGGCTACCCTGTCGGCTCACGGTAATAACCTTAGCGCTTTTGTCAGGAAAACCTCAAAAAGTGTGGAGTTTATGCTGCCGAGATGCAACCAGCGATCCTAGCCCCAATTCCGGTTGGAGTGAATGCGCTTATGCTGCTATTCTGGGCGTACAACTTGGGGGAACCAACTGGTATCAGGGAGTTGCCAAATATAAACCCCTTTTAGGTGATCCGGTTGAGCCAATTACACCGACCAAAATTGACCAAGGGTTACAGTTGACCCGATACTGCTGTTTGATTTGGCTGGTTATCGCGATCGCAATACTGGAGTCTTCTCATTTATTCCCATCCTTATATATATGGCATCAAAACTCGATTCTCCACTAGCGAAACAAAGGGTCATACCTCAAAACCCCAAACTTAAACAAAGGGCGGGTTTTGCAACCAAATTAGGAAAGGCAATTTATATTAGTCCCTCAACCCGCCCCTACTCCAAACTATATGCCACTCCCTCTAGACAATATCCCTAATTCTCTCCCCTAGTCCTATCCCATCCGCCATCAAACCAGCAACGAGAATGCCAACTCAAACTATTGAAATTCTCTCCCCTGAAGAACTGCGCCGCACTGTCACTCGTTTGGCATCTGAGGTGATTGAACGCGCCGGAGATGTGTCTAAACTTGTGCTTTTAGGCATTTATACTCGCGGAGTTCCCCTCGCCAAGCTGCTAGGACGGCAAATTGAAATGTTAGAACAGGAATCAGTAGCCGTGGGCGCGATTGATATTACCTTCTACCGCGATGATTTGGATCAGATTGGCGTCCGTACTCCAGCGAAAACCGAGATTTCCTGTGATCTTTCGGGCAAAATTGTGGTATTGGTCGATGATGTTATCTTTAGTGGGCGCACGATTCGCGCTGCTTTAAATGCGGTGAATGAATACGGTAGACCCCAGGTGATTCAGTTATTAGTTCTGGTCGATCGCGGACATCGTGAGTTACCGATATGTCCCGACTTTACAGGCAAACAGCTACCCACCTCTAGAGACGAACAAGTTAAAGTTTACCTGCAAGATTTTGATGGACGAGATGCTGTGGAGTTAATCAAAGTCTTTTAGTATATCGTTGGCTGAACCCTGCTGCAAACTCTCCTACCCTCCCACCCTGTTCTCATTTTCCAGCACGATGACAGAAACCCAAACGCGCAAAGCCGATCACATCAGAATTTGTCTCAATGAAGATGTGCAGTTTAATCAAATCACCAATGGATTAGAACGCTATCGGTTTACCCACTGTTGTTTACCGGAAATCAACCGCGATGAAATTGATATCTCTACCGGGTTTCTGGGTAAAACCTTAGGCGCACCCTTACTCATATCCTCTATGACTGGAGGAACCCAACAGGCGCAAACGATTAATTTTCGCCTTGCTGAAGTCGCCCAAACGTATCAATTAGCCATGGGTGTGGGTTCCCAGCGAGTCGCGGTGGAGAATCCTCAAGTGGCGGATACCTTTGCCGTGCGATCGCTTGCACCGGATATCTTGTTATTGGCGAATTTGGGTGCGGTTCAACTGAACTACAGTTACGGCTTGGATGAATGCTTGCGCGTGGTGGAACTGTTAGCCGCCGATGCCTTAATTTTGCACCTCAATCCTTTACAGGAATGTATTCAAACGAACGGAGATACAAATTTTCGCGGTTTACTTGACAAAATACACAAATTGTGCTACAAGTTGCCTGTACCTGTGATTGCCAAAGAAGTCGGCAATGGCATCTCAGCCGCCATGACACAGAAACTACTTGACGCAGGTGTTAGCGCCATTGATGTCGCGGGTGCTGGGGGAACGTCTTGGGCAAAAGTTGAAAGTGAACGGGCATTAAATCTCAAGCAACGTCGCTTAGGACAAACCTTTGCCGACTGGGGATTACCCACAGCCGATTGTATCACCAGTATTCGAGACATTGCCCCGGATGTTCCCCTAATCGCTTCCGGTGGATTACGCAATGGGTTAGAGGTTGCCAAAGCGATCGCGCTGGGTGCAGATTTAGCCGGATTAGCCTTTCCCTTTCTCCAAGCCGCATCAGAGTCTACAGAGGCGGTGGATGAACTCGTAGAGTTATTAATCGCGGAAATAACCACGGTACTCTTTTGTACAGGAAATGCCAATCTGTCTCAATTTAAACAATCGGACGCCTTGCAAAAGCTAAGATGAATGTTTGTAGTAGGCACGAAGCGTGCCTACTACAAACTCTCAATTCAGTGACATTCAAGTTAGGATGAATGTTGCTGATTTAAGCCTTTTTGGATCACCGTAACCCTTGATATACCGTAGGGTGGGTTGAGCGAAGTCGAAACCCACCAGCCTTAATTCATTACCATTCAAGTTAGTATAGAAGCAGTTGTGCGTCAGGATAGCTATAGTTTCCTAGTCTGACACTCAGCGCTGGTTAAAACAAGTCCATACAGGAAAGCCTATAACGGAGCAACCCATTAATCAACTCAATCCACGAACTAGGAAACTTGACTCTCTGTTCAACTCTTATCATAAATCCATTGGAAACGCTTCAGACAACAACTAAACATAAACAACAGATAACGAATAACTCATAACGGATAACCCGAAAATGCGTAAATTTATTACACAAACTCTTGCCAGTATGTTGGGTAGCCTACTTGGTTTTACCTTATTTTTCGGTATTGGCACTGTTGGACTGGTTAGTTTAATTATCACCGCCGCATCCAGAGATACTGGACCCCAAGTTAAAGATAAATCGGTACTGGTTTTTGACTTATCCTTAACCGTTCGGGATACCGATCCCACATCCAGCACCAGTCGAGCGATTGAAGAAGCACTATCTGGAGAAGAAACCGACACGATTACATTACGCACCGTTGTCGATACCTTAAATGCAGCAGCTGAGGATTCCCGGATTGTTGCCCTGTACCTCGATGGATCACAGACAAGCACCAGTAGTGGTACCGGATTTGCCACGCTGAAAGAAGTGCGAGAAGCATTAGAACGGTTCAAAGAAAGCGGCAAGAAAATTATCGCCTACGATGTCGATTCTGGGGAGGGAGAATATTATCTGAGTTCAATCGCAGATACAATTGTCCTCAATCCCATGGGTAGCCTGGAAATGAATGGTTTTAGTTCTCAACCCATGTTTTTCACCGGGGCTTTAGAAAAATTTGGCATTGGGATTCAGGTGATTCGGGTAGGCAAATATAAGTCAGCGGTGGAACCCTTTGTTCTGACCGAATTGAGTCCAGAAAACCGACAGCAGATGCAAGCGTTACTCGAAGATCTGTGGACAGAATTTCGGACAACGGTGGGGAAAAGCCGTCAAGTAACGCCCCAAGAAATACAAGCGATCGCGGATAATCAAGGTATTGTCTTAGCCTCGGATGCGATCGGACGCCGCTTAGTCGATAAAGTGGGCTATTACGATGAAGTTATTGCCCAACTTCAGGAACTCACGGGTGAAAGTGAAACAGAGAAATCCTTTCGTCAGGTTCACCTGTCCACCTATGCTGATATCGCCGATAAACCTGAACATCAACGCGCTTCTAAAAATAAAATTGCTGTCCTTTATGCCAGTGGTGAAATTGTTGATGGTGAAGGAAGTGTCCAAGAGGTGGGAGGGGAATCCTTTGCCGCACAAATGCGAAAATTGCGCCTTGATGATTCAGTAAAAGCTGTTGTCTTACGAGTGAATAGTCCGGGAGGTAGTGCTACCGCATCTGAGATTATTCAACGGGAAGTCAAACTTACTCGCGACTCCAAACCTGTCATTATTTCCATGGGAGATGTAGCTGCATCTGGGGGATATTGGATTTCCACCTATGGTAACCGGATTTTTGCCGAACCCAATACTGTAACGGGTTCAATTGGCGTGTTTGGATTATTGATGAATGTCCAGCAAATTGCCAACGAGAATGGAATTACGTGGGATGTCGTGAAAACGGGACGTTTTGCGGATACCCAAACCGTTTCTCGTCCCAAAACCACTCAAGAGTTAGCCCTGATTCAAAAAATAGTTGACCAAGTTTACTCTAAATTCTTGGACAAAGTGGCTGAGTCCCGTAAGTTACCCAAAGATAAAGTTGCTCAAATTGCTCAAGGGCGAGTGTGGTCAGGTATTGATGCGAAACAGTTGGGATTAGTCGATGAAATTGGTGGACTCGATGATGCAATTGAGTATGCGGTTAAAGAGGCAAATTTAGGTGAGGATTGGAAATTAGAAGAATATCCTCGTTTCCAAACCTTGGAAGAGCGTTTGATTGAAGAGTTTGTCGGGAATGATAGTAATACTACGCGACAGCCTGATCCCTTAATGGCAGAGTTCATGAAATTGAAAGAGGATTTGGCAATGTTACAGGCGCTGAATGATCCGAAAGGGATTTATGCGCGTCTACCGTTTAATTGGCGGTTCGATTGAGGAAAGTAGGCGATAAAATCGCTACACAAACTAAGTCCGCCTGCGCGGACTGGATTATAAAAGGAGTCGTTAAGTAAACGGAATAACTATGACAACTCAAATTACCATAACTTTGTCAGATGACATATACCAAAAAGCTGAATATTTTGCCCAAATGACTAACCGCAATGTGGCTGATGTCTTGGCGCAAGTCATTGACCTTTCTTTCTCTCCGCTTACGCCCAAAGCGGCATGGACTGAGAATAGAGAAAGTTTATCAGTTGCTACGCTTTCTAATCAGGAGGTTATCGCTTTAACTGAATCGCAGATGACACCTGAACAAGACCAACGCTTAAGCGAATTGCTCTATAATCAACAGGCGGGAACGCTGACAGATGCTGAACGTTCTCAACTGTGGGCTTTGATGCAAGTTTATCAAGAGAAACTATTACTTAAAGCTCAGGCATTACGTGAGGCAGTTCAGCGAGGCTTGCGAGAACCTTTAAATACATGAACACAGGCTGGATATCTGAAACAGTGCGGGACAAAATTCGCACCCAAGCTGGTAATTAATGCGGTTACTGTCGTAGTTTACAGAAATATGTTTTGGGAGTTTTGGAAATTGAACATATTATTCCTAAAGCAAAAGGAGGTACAGATGAGGAAGATAATTTATGGTTAGCTTGTCGTCTATGTAACAGTTATAAGGGGATACAAAGCGATGCAGAAGACCCACTAACTGGTAAAAGAGTGAAGCTATTTAATCCGAGAAAGCAAAAATGGTCAAGACATTTTGCATGGAGCGAGGATGGCACTCAAATTCTGGGACGTACTGCCTGCGGTCGAGCCACCGTTATAGCCCTACAACTGAACAATATCGTATCAGTTACAGTTAGACAACAATGGGTCATAGCCGGTTGGCATCCTCCCACATCAAACTGAGTTTAACCCAACATGATAATATACAGCAGTTTGCTCTGCTATGCGGTACCTTGTCGATCCCCCTAAATCCCCCTTAAAAAGGGGGACTTTGATCTACTGTACTTTATTACAGCGCTTTGCGCTGTAAGATCTCCCCCACCTCAAATATCACTGGTAAGAACTAACAGCCGAATCCATCACCTGTGGTGAGAAATCTCATGCAACTAAAGGCGGAAAAAAGCACATTATATTCAGAAAATCTGTAGGGTGCGTTAGCGTAGCGTAACGCACCATTGCCACTATGATATGAGTATTGCTAAAACAACAAATGAATTGATACTTATTGCAGAAGTATCTTTAGATACAGAACATCAATGCCAAATCATTTATCTACCCATTTGAATTTTTAGAAATATTTTCGTTAAAAGTATTTTTCAAGTCCAAAGCCTGCTCCATATTAGTCAAAGAATCATCGTTTAAACTTTCTGCAGAGGATGTGGTCGGTATGCGTAGATTAAAAGCGATTACTATTTGATTATTCTCCATACTAATATTACTGATATTAACTACGCTCTTTTCCGGCAACAAATCACTGACAGCTAAGTCAGCAGGTGACTGAACTTTATAGCCAGCCTCCTCAAGCCATTCTGTAACATTTCTCCAATTTTCTATTTTTTTATTACATTTGTTGACCAAGCTTTTAACATATCGATACAAAGTGGCACAGAGATCGGTTTCCACTCCCTTAACATTCTTACCAAGCTTCTCTGCTATTTCCGTCGGACTATAACCGCAAAGCAAACCCCGCAAATGTAACTTCTCAACGGGTGTCAGACGCTTGCCTTTAGCCGACGCGAGGTCTGTATACAGTGTTTCCAAGTCCCAGTGGTTTGACGCCTGGTTAAACTGCTCATCTGTGGATGCCATAGTAGAAGCCCTCTAAATTCCTGATGTAATCCTAGCGTAATTACTGACGTTTATCAGTTAATTACTAAGTATAAGTAGTTTATAGTAAGTAAAAACGCCTAATTTCTTGGGTTAAACAGTAATTATACTCAGAGTTCTCAAGAAAAACTAAGCGATCGCTAGCCAATAGCAACTAGGAGATAGGAGTATGTCAGTTTTCGACCAGCGTGGTCAAAAGGTAACTTATCAGTACAACGCTGCTGGCAACATAAACTTAAGTGCTGTTGAAAACCGCGCTGATCTTGTTTGTGAATTAGAGAAGATTAAGGATGAGGTAGCAAAAGCAAGAGATGCCGAGGTTATCGATGCTGAACTAGCTACAGATGTCAATTACCACATTACGAAGGTTGTTCAGCAAGCCAACAAGCCTGAACCCAGTAAAACCACTATATTGAACCATATCAATACGGCAAAGAATCTGATACAGGGAGTAGCTGGAGCGGGTGGTCTTGTCACAGCTTTAATGAAAGTTGCTGAACTGGTTCAAACCTTCTTCTAAGAAGCAAACAATCTTTTTGTAACTAGATTGTGGCTAAGGATTATGACAAACTATGACCAGCGAAATCAGTGGGTTGATACGCAGTTTAACCTAAATATTCAAAGCCCTTCTGAGCCTGATCCAACGATGCTGTTGAATCGGGGGATTGAGTTGCTGGAAGCAAACGCCTATCAGGAGGCGATCAAGGCGCTTAGATCTGCTATTGAAACAGGTCATGCAAGCAGTGATGCCTACTATTACCTAGCAATAGCACTTTTGAAAGGTAAGCGACCAAAGCTTTTAAACCGTAGTGAAGTGGAAGAAATCGATCAACTGCTCAACACCGCGACTGTGATGGGAGACTCAGATGGTACTGTTCTGTGGTTTCGCGCTCTTGTTCGAGATGACTATTTCAATGGTAATGGAATAACTAATTATCCACCACCATCTGTTAATGATATTATCACGACTGCTCTCTCTTGCAACACGAATATAAATAGGTTGATTGCCTTATTACAAAGATTGCCAATGTTTGACAACCCATTGTATGCACTACTTGTTCAAGAGCTTGTTTAAAGGGAGATAATAGCGATGGATGCATTTCAAAATAGTTCAGAAGATGATAAAAGGAAACGAATTAAAAATTATTTTGCCAAGCCTAAGTTAAAGTGGCCCATCATACTGATTGTAATTGGCTTAATTATATCAACACAATCTACCATAGGATTAATTTTGGTGCTGGCGGGAGGATTATGGTTATTTATAGAAGTCAAACCCCTGTTTGATGCGCCGGGTGATCAGACTATTGATGCTTGGTTAATCAATGATATTGAATCTCTTAAAAAACGCTCACTTCAACGTCTCAATATAGATGAATCTGAATTAATCAGAGAGTCTATTTCTATTAGAGGTCCTATTCTATGGGAAACCAATGGGATTGACACTAAAGAGTTAGCTTGCAAGAAGGGTAAAGATGGTCGTATTCGATTTAGTATCAATGCGATTACAGTAGTACATTTAACAGAGCATAGACTTAGTTCTTATCAGTGCCATTATAACTTTATCAGAGGCGTTCCTCTAAATGAACAAGATGATGAATTTCACTACAGAGATGTTGTAGCTGTTTCTACCCGTGATGAATCGACTAACTATACTTTGCCAAACGGAAATTTAATGAAGCAAGCCCAGCTTTTTAAGTTAACTGTATCCAGTGGTGATAGTATTGCAGTGATTGTCAATTCTGGCGATATCATTAAGTATGCAGGTGGCACTGGCACTATTGTTGAAACAGGACTAGATAATGCTATCAAGGCTCTACGTAAGGTTTTGAGCGAGAAAAAGCTTTAAGTTTTATTGATTGTAATTTAAGTTGAACCATAAAATTTATAATCAGGGAGTGACGAATGAAATTATTAGGAATACTTCTCAATATTGTTCTACCTGGAGTAGGCACTTTAATTGTAGGAAAAGTAGTACAAGGAATAATCCAGATCGTACTGGCAATCTTTGCTATTGCACTTTGTTTTACAGTATTTGGAGCTATTATTGGTATTCCAATCTATTTAATTGTATGGATTTGGGCAATTGCCAGTGCCGCAACTGTAGTTGATAGAAACCAAAGGAATCGTTAAATTATATTCAGTAACCTCTCTTTTTTGCCCTGACGATTGGAACTTGCGAAACTATAAAAAAAAATGCCGACACGGACTAAATTATAAAGGGGGTGGCTAACCTGGATTGGTATAATGCAGGGGAGGGCGCAAGCCTTGCGCCCCTACAAAACAATTCATATTTTCTTTGTCTATAAATGGTTTTTTATAACAATCATTAACTTACATCTTTACTGTTAGATTAATCCAATCGGCAACAACTGAGACAAAAGCCGCCGTTGACTCATAAGGTAAAACATTTCGACCCGGAATTTTACACCCCTGACCTTGGGAAAAATGCTTGATATAATACTCTAAACGTTGCTCAGGTGTTTCCAATTTCCCCTCGCGACTGATACTGCTGGCTTCTTCGCCTACTACCACAAATGTCGGTTGCTGAATGGAAGCAATAACCTGTTGATAGTCTTGTCGCCAGAACCCAGATAAGAACGAAAAAACGGCGTGGCGACTAGCGGTATCAGCAGCACCTTTTCTGAGACTGTCTAACCATTGTTCATCAATATCGTCTGGTTCAGCAAATAACTGCTTTGAGGAAAACGAACGTAAAAATTGACGACGACGGGCGTAGCGATAGAATAGACGACCAAACGGCGAATCAAACAGATTCCAGGCAAGTTTGTGCTTCAACGTAGAGGTTTCCTGAGTCATTACAGCCCAAGACGGTGGACCCGATAATACCAATCCTTTGACATAATTGGATGCATCTGGCAACTGGACGAGAGAAAGGGCTACGGGTAATTCTGCACCTTGCACCACCACAATAGCGGGTTTTTTGACAACAGTCTGTAAAAAATAATTTAACTGCTGCGCCCAATCTGTAGGATGATAAGCAACATGGGGCATATCACTGTCACCACATCCGAGTAAGTCAGGATTATAAATGGGTTGAGAATATCCCGCTTGATACCACTGTTGGCAAAAGCGATGCCAAAACCAACGGGATAATCCGACGCCAATCGGATGCATTAACACCAATGGTGTATCGCTAGCCTGATTCGGCTGATAATAGTCGTAAGCACAACGATAATTACGCCAACTGTAAAACTCAGTTGTTGCTGACGGGATGGGAAAGTTTGAAGTAATCGTCATAAATACTCAACAGTCAAAAGCAATAAATTCTGTAGGGGCGGGTTTAGCCATTAAAACGACTTGTCATCAATAAATGAACAACAAAACCCGCCCTAACTTATTGATAACATATCAACAAAACCCGCCCTGATTCAATTGTCGGGGTGTGACACAGTTCGTAGTAAGGGCTTTAGCCTTTGGTTGGGTTGAGCGAAGTCGAAACCCAACCTACAACTCAGTTGTTGCTAACGGGATGGGGAATTTGGAAGTAATCGTCATAAATACTCAACAGTCAAAAGTAATAAATTCTGTAGGGGCGGGTTTAGCCACTAAAAGGACTTGTCATCAATAAATGAACAACAAAACCCGCCCTGATTCAATTGTCGGGGCGTGACACAGTTCGTAGTAAGGGCTTTAGCCTTTGATTGGGTTGAGCGAAGTCGAAACCCAACTGACAACCTCCACTATTAAAGACAAATGACATAAGACGAATGACTCAATCAGAGACGATACTGGCGAATATTTTGTTGATTCGCTTCACCAGTCTGTACCCAAAGACTAATCGGAACGGCATTTCCCCAAGCATCAACTTTAACTTCCATAACAATAGGCGGAATTTGTTGGGTTTGTTCAGGATTGGCAAGTCTTGCTGCCCGCAGATCATCATTAATCTGATTCCGTTCTGCTTCAGGCATAGTATAATTTTCGAGTCCATACTCAATTAATCCCCGTTGGGCAATTCCTCTCAAAACAACCTGATTGTTGTTGAGATTGGTAGGACGTTTGAGACTCAGAGAAATAGGTTCCCATGGTTGTGGTAGTCCAGGCAACCTGAGTGAAATCGGTTCTGCTAAAATTACATAAAAGTGAGTTCCTGGCTTAATAAACATTACGGTGTTGTCATCACTTTGTTGTTTAGGTAAATTGTTCCAACCTGGTAAACCGCGTAATTGCTCTTGACTAGAAATGTCATACCTCATAGTTTGAGAGTAGCCTCGCAATAGATTGTAGGGTTCTAAGGGGGCTGTTTGCAAAATGATAATTTTACCTGCGATATGAGTGTAAATCGCTTGGGCAGGCACAGCCAGGATTAAAGCTGTTTGAAATAACAAAGTGAGCCAAAATCGCCGGAAAGGGATAGAAGGGGTAGTGTTATTTGTCATTTGTCATTCGTTATTTGTCATTCGTCATACTCGAAGAGCGCGAGAAGCAAGCTACGTCATTTGTTATAGACTAGAGACTAGGGAAGAGAAAAATTATTTTGAGTGTTGAGCGCGAATATAGTATTCAAAAGTTACCCCAGCCGCTATAATACCGCAACCGCACAGTAAAAAAACTAGGGATTTGAACAGTAAATCGGTATTGTACTCAACCATCCGACTTAAGACTTGCAACGTTAATAGCACCAACCCTCCCCAGAAAAAACGTCGTTGGGCTTGGGTGATTCCTTTACGGATTATACCGATCGCTAAAACAAGTAACATTAAATTGAACGTTAATACTGCCGCGATATCTAAAGAACCCGTCCTGAGATGCCAATAGGGAATGACGGCGCTAATCACAATCATGAAAGCCACAAAGCTAGTTGTTCGGTTGAACTGACGCCAACGATGCAGCCATTCCCAAATTGTTATGCTGACGAAGATAAACAGATTGACCAAAATATACCACGGTACATGAAAGGCGTTATTGGCAGATGGCATAAAGGAAACATTCCACATCCAATAGAACGATAAGAGGGAAAATAAGAGACTGAGGAAAATAATAGCAAGTGTGCGGGCTGTACTCTCGAAGGACTTAGCATTGGGAAGATACCGTCTCCAGAACCTATCTCTGTACCCCCATAATAATGCTGGGGGAAGGGCGCAAGCGATCGCGCTAACCCAGGCGGGGGCGATTAAAACGTTGAGGCTTAGTAAGTTCACCTCCAATGAATAAATCACCGCGATCGCACCGAGGCGAAATATCCACCGAGAACCACACCAGTAGGCTAAGGGAATAAACATCACACCCGCGACTACGGGCATAAATCGTACCATCAGCCGCAGCCAACCTATCTCTCCAATCGCTAAAAATTCGGGTTGTCCTTGTCCCTGAATATATCCAATTGTGATCAAAAGGGCAGAAAGTATGCCTAAGCCAGTTAGCCGCAAGCTATACGCCATCCCCAAGACACCAACTCCCCAAAGCAGCAGCAATTGGTAAGCGGGTCGATTTTGCTGAAAGAGTTGGGATATCAGCGCCATATTTACCCCCAATATCAGCGCCCCTAGCATCAGCAATATTTGTCCTAAACGGCGTTGTCCTCCTTTAGGACGTTGCCACAAAACAAAGCCTGCTGTATTGAATCCAATAAACAGCAGCAGGAGTAACGCTACTTTCAACTCTCGCGACCAAACTTGCCAGTTGGCGGCGAAAAACGCGATCGCGCCTACGCCTAAAAGGATACTGCCGATCAGTAGCAGAATCGAGACAAATTGGTTACGGGAAGCCGTTTCGAGTTCCCCAAATTGATAGCGTTGGGCAAGTTGTTCATAGACAGAGGGATCAATTAACCCCTCACTTTGCCATTGATGTGCTTCTTGACGCAACTGACGACGAAACTTCTGGGAAGGCATATTAGCATTTTAGTCCGGTTCTACCTCTTAAAATGTTGTAACATTTTGAACATTCAAGTAGCTTGGGTAGAGTCAATTCTATGGAAAGGGCGGGTTTTGTACTCCAGTTAGGGTCAATTATCAATGTTAATCCCTAAACCCGCCCCTACAGATATGATCGCGCTATATTAATTCTAGGGAAAGGGCGGGTTTTGTATTTCAGTTAGGGTCAATTATCAATGTTAATCCCTAAACCCGCCCCTACAGATATGATCTCGCTATATCAATTCTAGGGAAAGGGCGGGTTTTGTATTTCAGTTAGGGTCAATTATCAATGTTAATCCCTAAACCCGCCCCTACAGATATGATCTCGCTATATTAATTCTAGGGAAAGGGCGGGTTTTGTATTTCAGTTAGGGTCAATTATCAATGTTAATCCCTAAACCCGCCCCTACAGATATGATCTCGCTATATTAATTCTAGGGAAAGGGCGGGTTTTGTACTCCAGTTAGGAGCAATTATCAATGTTAATCCCTAAACCCGCCCCTACAGATATGATCTCGCTATATTAATTCTAGGGAAAGGGCGGGTTTTGTACTCCAGTTAGGGTCAATTATCAATGTTAATCCCTAAACCCGCCCCTACAAATACTATCTAAATCTAGGCGAAATAAAAATTAAAATGCAATTTTTATTATGACTCATTAATTATTATTTATGACTTTTCCAAATAAAGTTTTCGGGCATTGTCACAGAGAATCGCATAAGCAACTGATTCAGCTTCCTTTGCTGTCAAATCACCATCATGAATCGCCCCATCTAACACCTGACTTAACACCTCTCGCCCCCATTTTGCGCCCAAATAATACAATTCTGGAATATTGTGAGCATCTGAGGAATACATCAGTTTACTGGTTGGCGTCAGTTCTAACAGTTGCTGAACCGTTCGACGCATTCCAGCATGACTCAAAAACGGAACGGCTAATCCAAAATCTAGATAGACTTGCGGATAAACGGATGCTAAATATCCAGCTTCCTGACTATAGGGATAAGCCGCGTGTAGTAGGACAATGGGGACGTTTTCAAAACGTTTATCTTCAAGGAGCGATCGCAGATACAAGGGATTGCTCAAGCGCAGATCCAAATCCGGGTCACCAAACCCTGTATGAAATTGTATCGGTAACTGGTATTTGCTAGCAATTTCTAGAGCTTGGGTGATTACAAAATCAATAAATGGCTTATCTGATAGGCGTAAGGATTGACTTGACGTTGGCTTGATTTCATAAAATCGTTGTTTAGCAAACTCCTTGGGTGTCCATTGAATATCTAAACCTGTTCGGTAAGCCGCAACACTTTTAAATCCCACAATTCCAGCCGATGGTGGATCAATCTGACTCCGGAATTGTTCCCAAAATGTCTTGAAGTCATCAGTCTCTATAATCAGCTTTTCTGCTAGATATTCCAATCGCAGAATCCGCTGCACAGGAACAAATTGCTGATGCCATTCGAGGGGCATAATATCACCGGGCAAAAAGCCATCATCGAGAAATATTGCCTCAAGGTTAGAGGCATGAAAACATTTCTGTGTGAGTTTTTCTAACCCTAGTTGCCTGCGATGTTCAAGAATTACAGCTTCTGTTGGCTCACAATCCAAAAGTTGAGCAATATCCCGTAAACTGCGACGGTAGAACAGGCTATAACGGGCATGATGATTAATAATATCAGGATGATACCCTTCCGTAAAAGCCGCTGTATAAGGATAACGCTTTGTGGCGGAGGGGTTCAGTAGGTTGTGAGCATGTTGATCGATCGCGGCAATATCCCAGAGGTTGAGCATTATTTGGGGTTAATGTTTAATTTTTCGTGGTCTATTGTGAATTAATTTAGTGTAGTGTCTGATAATTTTACCAGCATTTACCCTAAATAAGTCCGACTACTTAGTAGTGAGCAAGATGCTCACACTACGACAAGGATTTCACCATTATTGACATTAAGCTTTAAATGTGGAACAGCTTAGCTTGACAGAGTAAGCTGTCATGCATTTAAATTGGGTATTAGTAGCGAGCAAGATGCTCGCACTACAAGGCTTTCGCCGTTATTGATATTAAGGTTTAAATGCCGAACAGCTTACCACAATTGTGAGTTCTGACATTTGCTCGAAAGGCAAGCAAAGACGATAATAAAACTCGATATTCTTTATTTCGTACACAATGAAAACCTATTACCGTGACTTTTTAATTCGTGACTGGGAACCGCGCGATCGCGTCAACGCCGCCGAGGTTATTGGTTCAGTCTTGTCAGAATACGGCTTAACTTGGGAACCAAGGAGAGCCGATCGCGATGTGGTTGACGTCGAAACCTTCTATCAAACGGTTGGGGGAGAGTTTTGGGTAATCGAATACCAAGGTAAAGTTGTGGGAACCTCGGCGTATTATCCAATCGAACGCGGCAAAAACGCTGTAGAAATCCGTAAAATGTACCTGCTTCCAGAGTTTAGAGGACAAGGACTCGGTAAATTTTTGTTGCAACAGCTTGAGGAAACAATTGCCAACCGGGGTTTCCAAGAAATTTGGATTGAAACCGCTAGCGCCCTCAAAGAAGCCATCCAGCTTTATGAAAGTAGCGGCTATCAGCCAACCACAGGGGTAGAGACAAAGCGGTGCGATCGCGTTTATGTGAAACAACTATAGTATAGTTTTGACTGTGTAGGGGCGGGTTTAGGGACTAACTTTGATAATTAACCCTAACTGGAGTACAAAACCCGCCCTGACTGAATTTTGCATTAACTCCCATCTTCCCCATCTCCCAGACGTGCCATGGCACGTCTCTACTACTCCTGCTTCCCAACCAGCCAATAGTTGATCATTTCCCCTTTTCCCTTAACCACGATCGCACCCCGTTTTTCAAATACATACTTATCCTGCAAACGCTCTTTTGTCGCCGCTGTCACTTGAATTTTTCCGGGAAGTCCAGATGATTCCATGCGAGACGCCACATTAACTGCATCTCCCCAAAGATCATAGCTAAACTTTTTAATCCCAATTACACCAGCTACCACAAGTCCCGTATTAATGCCAATGCGAATTTGAAAGGGTTCCCCTTGTGGTGTTTTAAATTGTTGAATGGCTTGTTGCATATCCAACGCCATGTTTGCAATTGCCTCAGCATGATGATCATTTGCTACAGGTAAACCCGCCACAGCCATATAAGCATCGCCAATGGTTTTGATTTTCTCAATGCCATGTTTTTCGGCTAATTTATCAAAAACAGAAAAAATATTATTTAGTAGATTAAGCAGTTCTAAGGGAGACATTTGAGCCGAAAGCTGCGTAAAGCCGACAATATCAGCAAATAAGATAGTCGCTTCCGTAAATTGTTGTGCTAAACTTCCCTCAAACTGTTTTAATTGGTCAACAATAGGCTTGGGTAAAATGTTGAGCAATAACCGTTCTGACTTTTCTTGTTCTAAGCGTAGGGCTTGTTCCGCTTTTATCCGATCACTAATATCGGATTGGATGCCGACAAAATGAGTTAGGTTATTTCTATCATCATAAATGGGGGAAATTGTCAATTCATTCCAGAATGGTGTTCCATCTTTCCGGTAATTGAGTAAGGTAACGGTGCAATTTTCTCCAGCTTTAATCGCCGCACGGAGTTGATCAACGGCTGGCTGACTGGTATCTTTTCCTTGCAAGAAACGACAATTATAACCGAGGACTTCAGCGTCAGAGTAACCTGTTATTTCCTCAAAGGCAGGATTAACATAGATAAGGGGCATATCTGGCAAACGCGCATCAGCAATGACAATGCCGACACTACTCGCCGCGATCGCTTGATCGCGTAGCTTAACGGTTTCCTGGACTCCTTTGCGATATGCCTGACTCCCTCGCCAATTGCTTTCGGTGACATCATGGGCAATACCATGGCTTACACTATTTTGATAGGCTCCCAAACGCCAAGACAGCCAACGATAGCTTCCGTCTCGACAACGAAAGCGATTTTTAAGGCATATTGGGGTTTTATTATCCTGGAGAGTGTGACATTGATTCTCCATATCAAAGGTGAATGCCACATCATCAGGATGAACAAACTCTAACCAAGGGCGCGATCGCAGTTCATCTAACGTCCAGCCTAGAGTCTTTTCCCAAACTGAGTTGAGTTCTCTAAAATACCCGTTACTGTCACGGATACACAACAACTCAGCAGAAAGATCAAAAAAGGCTTGGAGAGATGCTTCCCCATGGAATAGGTTTGGCTCATTCTCCTCACAAGAAGGATTCATTGGACATGTTCCAGGGAAGATTTACTGTCGGTTTTTGCACCCTCGATCAAAATTTTTTATGCAATTTCAATTATTACATTGACTTGATAAATTGTAGAATCATATCATAGATAGCGCTTTTTCAACATTTTTGCGAAAAAGACGCTAGATATAGTGGGTTTTTGACGTTTAGCGTTTAGATTTTTAATTAACGACTCAATGCGTCTAAAAAGCTCTGTAGCGTAGAGAGAAACCCTGGTTTTTTTGCAGCAGGTGTATCTTCTGAGTCACCGCTACCCGTTACTTTAGCAATAATCAGTTCTAAGGCATCTCCTACAGGTTTTTGCGGTTCTTCAGCAATAAGCTGATAGGCATTTTCCTTTTCCAGCCAGATCTGCCATAGTCCCGGATAAACCCGAAGTAGAGCCGCTCCATCCAGAGGTTGGACGTAGTAACAAGAGGTTAGGGTACTGAGAAACCGTTCACGGAGTTGACGGGCGGCGTAGCCAATACCCACCACTTTCAGATCTTCAAGCTGAGGCGTGAGTAAGACACAGGGGCGATCGCCTGCCAAATTGCAGAGTTTTTCCACTTGACTCACTTCCACCGCCGAAGGGGAAACAATCAAAAACGCCTCATCCTCTGGCTGAATCCTACTTTCGACAGGGGAGCGACTTGTGCCAATGTCTGTCACTTTGAACGGTGTTTCTCCCCAGTCTCGACGGGCAAGTGCCGCCGCCCCAGCATCAGGGAAGAGAACCTTTAGCCCCGAACCATACTGTTCAAAGATCGGGGTAAATTGCCATGCAATGGATTGGGCTTGCAGGGCAATCTCTGGAAACACTAACTCGACTTGCAGGCGAGTGTATCCATCATTGAGGGCGGCTTGTGTCGCTTCGCGAGCTTGAGCGATCGCTTCGTCTAACGTTTGAGGAAGTTCAGCCATCGGTCATTTGTCCTTAGTCCTTTGTCCTTTATCCTTGATTTTTTGTTCGTCGTGTCCTTTCGATTGTAACGAACTATGAATCACAAATGGGAACAGGGAGTCGTTTTGAGTGTTGAAAAAGGCATCAAAAGACGATAGGGGTTTAGTTACCAAACCCCTACCGTCTGAAACGCCTAGCTGCAAGAATCAGAACACAACAGGTCAGCGCTGGGTAATTCACGCGCTGGCTTGTTCCAACACCTGGGAGGAATTTCGGACTAACTGGAGATAAAGATCACTGAGTTGATGCGCCACACCATCCCAGCTAAACTTTTCCTCCACCCGCCATCTTGCCCTTTGACCCAATTGATTGCGCCAGTCGGGGTGAGATAGAATGCGGTCTATTGCCTCAGCAAAAGCCACCTCATCTTTAGGCGGCGCTAGTAATCCGGTTTCTTCGGGTACAACCGTAAATTGCAACCCACCGACATCACTGGCAATAACTGGCGTACTACAAGCCATGGCTTCAATTGCCACCAGACCAAAGGGTTCATAGTGACTGGGAACCACACAGACATCAGCCGCCGTATAGTAAACCGATAGAAGTTCATCGCGAATGCGTCCGGTAAATGTGGTGATATCCCTCATCCCCAGTTCATCAACGATCGCCTCAATCCGTTCTCGCTCAATCCCATCGCTGTAACCGGGACGAGATCCCCCACCAATAATCAGTTTCACTTGGGGATCATGGCGTATCTGAGAGCAACCCACAGCGCGAACCAGGGTTTCTATGCCTTTACGCGGATCAAAGCGTCCCACATAAAAGATGATTTTTTCATCAGGATTCCATCCTAATTGTTGTCTTGCTTGAGTGCGGTCAATCGCCCCAAAGCGTTGAATGTCTGTGCCACAGGGAATGATCTGAATATGACCCTTACTCGAAACCAGCGATCGTATATGGTCTTTTTCCTGGGGAGATGTAGCCACAGTGCGTTCGGCTGTCTCTAACACCGCTTTTTCCACATCCAATCGAGTACCAGCAATCATGGGGATCGCTTCGACTGACTGGTACTTAACCGCACCTAGAGAATGGTAAGTATGAACTTGGGGAATCGATTGCCGCTTTTTCCATTGCATCCCCACCCATGCAGAAATCCAATAGTTGGTATGAACCAGGGAATACCGAACACCTTCCCACTCCTGAAACCTCAGCAAATTATCTAAGAACTCGCCAGTATAGCCAAAGATCTTATCCCGTGGGACAAATGCCTCTGGACCGGCTTTCAAACGAATAGTCCGACAACGTGGACTATGTTCTACGATGACAGGATCATCAGCACTGGCTTTTCGGGTAAACATATCTACATGCCATCCCAGATGGGCAAGGGCTTCACCCAGATGGCGCACGTAAACATTCTGTCCACCCGCTTCTTCCTTACCAATTTCCACGGCGGGATCGCCATGAACTGAGATGAGAGCAATATGCTGTCTATGTTTACTGTTCATAAGTTGGTCTAATCCTCGATTTCAACAAGGGTTAATCTTAATTAAGCGTTTGATGCTTGTGCGGCTTTTCCCTCCGCTCAGGTTTTTGGTTGAGAAAACCTTAAACGCTGAAGGCTTTGTCCGCATCAGACTACAGGATGGTAAATGCTATGAACCCTTAACTTGCGATAAACAAAGGGTGAACTAACCCTTGAGTGGGAATACTTGTGCCACATTTCCCTTCCTTTTAGGGAGCATCCCAATTTGGCACGTTGGCTCTTTGAATGGGGCTGAAACCCTTGCAATTGCGTTACTTTAGGTAATGCTTTGTCCAAAACGGGATGCTCTCTCCTTTTACTTTTCAAGAGAAAGAATTAACTCACTGAAACGACGCCGGATTGGGCTGGTAATTCCCTACTATAGAGCTTGAGAAATGAGTTCCTCTTTCAGGTCATGGACGGCTTTACCAGACTACACCAAATTTCATCGGAAACCTCATCATTGTTGTATATAGCTTAAAGGGTGCAGACTTAGCAATAGCTGATGAAAAAAGCTGAGTTTTACTCGTTTGAAAAGAGTATAGCCTCTAGAAATCAAAGTTGCAATATGTAAAGAAAAATTTAGTTATGTAAAGACGCACACAACCGGACAGGGTTAACTAACAGTCCGTAAATATCTAGACAATCATTGACATAACTATACATTTTTGATGATATAATACAAAAATGTCTAGTTTAACTCCCCAAGAAGCAGCTACTCGACTTTGTGTGACGGTCTTGCACGTTGCACCGATGGGAACTCAACGGCTGGCTGATGAGCTTCTCGGACGGCTGGCGGTCCGGAGTCGATATGATATTGTTGACTTAATTGGCAATAAATCGGGTAACGAATTAACCGTTGGCGTAGCCGCGAGTATCTAGTCAGAACTGAGGGAGGTAGCCAAAAAGCTATGACGACGATAACTTATTGCAAAGGCTTGCCAACTCCCGCAGATGAACTTAACCCCATCGGTTTCACCGACTTGGAGGTTTTTCCTCTGGCTAATGAAATTACTCCGTTAGCATAACGCTTACTGATTCCGTATTTCTCTTGCATAAGACTATTCCAACTGGATTGATTAAATTTTATTTCTTTATTCAATAAATCGGGTAACGAATTAACCGTTGGCGTAGCCGCGAGTATCTAGTCAGAACTGAGGGAGGTAGCCAAAAAGCTATGACGACGATAACTTATTGCAAAGGCTTGCCAACTCCCGCCGATGAACTTAACCCCATCGGTTTCA
>NZ_JAVJNP010000131.1:0-5316 GCF_040217205.1 Coleofasciculus sp. A1-SPW-01
TCAAGGCAAAATCTAGGGATGGGCAATCCCGAAGTAACGCTACAGGAGTTGGAGCCTCTACGCTACTTGGCGCAAGCCTGGTAGAGCAAGTTCTGACGATGAATGTAGAATCCCACGCGCTTTAAGCCGTGGGAGTGTCAAAAGAGGAATATCCCCCCTGCGTAGGACGGAATTTACGACCTGTCTTGTTCAGAGAACCTGCTACAGTCAGAATGAAGAGTTAGTTTCCCTTGAGGGAAAGGAGGACTGTCGCATGACGTATGATGTTTATGATAGCGACAAACGCAAGCTTTTATCTGCCCTCTGTCATGGATCAATATTTATTAGTGCGGCGGTAATATCTATCGGTATTCCGATCGCCGTTTTGTTAGTGTCTGATGACCCAGTGGTCAAAGAAAACGCGACAGAATCGCTGAACTTTCACATTAACCTTTGGCTCTATGGATTAATCTTTGGCATCTTGACGATTGTGCTTATTGGTTGGCCCCTACTGGGTCTTTTGGCTATTGCGAATGTCGTTATGCCAATTATCGCAATTTTGAAAGTGTTGAACAATCCCGATCAATCTTTCCGTTATCCCTTTATCTTCCGTATTCTCTAGGTTTCGCTTCATTTAGTCACACCCATTCGGACTCCATTTAAATTAAAAGGTGGAGTCCTTTTTATCTAAATTATATAGCAATCCTAAATAGATTGTGGCAATGGTTGGTTCTCCCGTACATAAGGTGATAAATTTTCCTTATATGTGTAGCGATTGGCTTGATTTGAAGAAAACCTAGCTTAATCGCTTAATTAGTTGGTTCCATTCATAGTTACCGATGAATCCTTCATGGAGGTGAATGAAGGATTTTAGATCGTCTAGAGAGATAGCGGCAAAGGTAAACTTAGGCATGGCACTGAGATAACTTGATAGATAAAAACATACAAAATAGCGAGCGAGACGCTCGCACTACAACCATTCCCTGTTAAGAGTTCCCTATCCTCACCACAATCCTTATTCAGCAACCCTTAATTACCCTAAACCCAACTCACGTTTGAGTAAATTAATCGATTTTGTGCCAATATAATTTTCACTGCAAACCAGCTTAGGCGGACGGATCAGATCATCCCTGGCGTCTAGAATTGCCCGTTTAACGGCATCATAACTGGCTTGATCGCTAATAATTGTTCGCGCACTACGGACTAAGGCATTAAGTTTATATTTATCATTAACCTGAGCGGTAATCAGGAGTAAATCATCCCCACGCAAACTGTGGATAATCACATCTACAATCCGTAGAATACCCCCACTCAAACTTACACAGCCCAGACAGCTATCTTTGGGGAGAGTTTTAACAATTTCGATTTCTTCTCCGTAATCGTGGATATCCACCGGAATCACCCGCACAGATTTGGGCGCGGCGATCGCTTCGGCTTTTTGGATAAAATAGCGGCTGGTGACGACTGTACCGGAATTGGTGCGTTCTAGGGTTTGCTCTAATTCTTCTAAGGGGACTAACTGGACGGGAATTCCCAGGGCGGATTCCAATTCCTGCACCATTAACTCCCCTGCGCCCATATCTCGTGACTCTACGGTAACCAGCACTCTAGCACTACAGCGCAACCGCCAGTCAATTTCGGCTAAAAAGAGTTCGCGGGCTTCATTGAGGGAACATCCTTGCGAGAGTAATTCGTCCAGACTCTGCTGAACAATGCTGGATGCTTGTGGATATTGCTTGAGGATCGGAGATTGGCGCTGAGTGCCACCTTCATGACCCTGGGCTTTGACATAAATCCCTGATCCAGCGATGGATGCAACCAGTCCTGTTTCTTCAAGCTGGCGGTACACTTTACTGATTGTATTCCGATGCAACCCCGTCTCCATCGCTAACTGACGGGTACTGGGCAATTTATGTCCCGGTGGATATTGACGAGAGGCGATCGCAAACTGAATTTGGTCGAATAGCTGCTTTGAAGCAGGGATTTCGCTATCGGGCTGGATATGATGCTGAACCATTATAAAGTCTCCCAAGCACTTGCTCTTCAATAGACACAAGAGTATAACGTACAGTTGAAGATCGGATGGTGGGTGGCTGACCCTCTAGTCCTGACCTAGGCATTTCTCTAAGCATGTATCATTTGGCGGTTTATACCAGAATACCCTCTTGACTAAGCTCTTGTACATTTAAATAGCCGCTCCTGAGCAAAAACAAAACAGGTAATCTGTTAGCTTAATGATATGTGTTTATTAAATAGTCTAGTTTGATCGGCTTACAAAGTGCAACAGAATTTTTGTTTGTTTAAATCAGTAGATTGAAAACTAAAATCCTATTCTGGTTTGTCCAAATCATTAGAGGGTGGCTTACCCCCAGAAATAGACAATAAATCCTTGAAAAATAATAAGTAAACCAATAGAATTATAATAATCCGTAAATAATTTGCTGAATTGGGGGGACGTGAGCGTTACAATTAAGCAGAAGTTTGACCGTTGACCAGAAGGTCAAAAGCCATAGCAGCGAGGACTGCGATAGATCGACGAACAACAGCATGAACCTGAATTATGACGGCTAGAGAAATCAAAAGCGATTGGGTGAAGATTACAAACGGCTCTCTACAAATAGACGCTTACTTAGCGATGCCCGTGGGAGAGAAGTCTTTACCAGGGGTGGTCGTGTTGCAGGAAATTTTTGGCGTGAATGACCATATCCGAGACGTGACTCAGCGGATTGCCAAAGAGGGATATGTCGCGATCGCACCCGCCCTCTATCAACGCCAAGCCCCCGGTTTTGAAACGGGATACACAGAAGCTGACCTGAAAATCGGTAAGGAGTATAAGGCGCAAACGAAGGCGGAGGAACTGCTGGGTGACATCCAAGCGGCGATTGACTACTTACGGGGGCAAACACCCGTTAAATCGAATGCGATCGGCTGTATCGGCTTCTGTTTTGGGGGTCATGTCGCCTATCTAGCGGCAACCTTACCCGACATCAAAGCCACAGCCTCCTTCTATGGTGCAGGAATTGCCACGATGACGCCAGGAGGAGATGAACCAACGATTACCCGCACTCAGGATATTACGGGAACCATCCATCTCTTCTTTGGTTTGGACGATGCTAGCATCCCGGCTGAACAAGTTAACCAGATTGAAGCTGAACTGAAAAAGCAGCAAATTTCCCACCATATCTTTCGCTATGAGGGCGCTGATCATGGATTTTTCTGCGATCAACGTGCCAGCTATAACCCACAAGCGGCAAAAGATGCTTGGGAAAAAGTGAAGACGCTATTTCAGCAGGAACTGTAGTTATTCATCATCGATTATTTGTCATCAATAACTTCAAATGGCAAATAATAAATGATACATCGATTTTTTCAACACTTAATACTCATGACTTCAGAATCAACCCGTTCTCAAACCAGCAAAACTGCCTTTTCCATGGAAGATTTTGCCAAAGCCCTAGAAGAGTATGACTATGAATTTAGTCAAGGGCAGGTGGTGCGAGGCAAAGTGCATAGCTACGAGATGGAAGGCGTTTATGTCGATATTGGCGGGAAATCCTTGGCGTATGTTCCGGGAGGGGAAGTGTCAGTAGCACCCGTAGAAGATTGGTCAGAGGTGCTGCCATTGCAGGAAGAGTTAGAGTTTCTGATTATTCGGGAACAGAATGCTGAAGGTCAGATAACTCTATCACGGCGTCAGTTGGAAATCAATAAGATTTGGGATCAATTGGCGCAAGTGCAAGACAGTGGCAAGTCTTTACAGGTGCAGGTGACTGGCGTGAATAAAGGTGGTGTGACGATAGATTGGCAGGGATTGCGAGGATTTATTCCGCGATCGCACCTGAATCAACGGGGGAATTTAGAGTCGTTGATTGGTCAAAGTTTAACCGTTAGCATCCTGGAAGCCGATCGCGATCGCAGCAAGTTAGTCTTTTCCCAACGGGAAGCCACTCGCGCTGCAAGTTTCTCGATGCTAGAGGTTGGACAGTTAGTGGAAGGTACTGTCTCCAATATCAGACCTTTTGGTGTGTTTGTGGAATTAGAAGGGATTACTGGCTTGTTGCATATCAAGCAAGTCAGCCAAAATATGGTGGAATCATTGACGGATATGTTTGAGGTGGGTCAATCGATTAAAGCGATCGTGATTGATTTAGATGAAGGGACGAATCGCGTTTCTCTCTCGACAAAAGTGTTAGAAAACTATCCAGGAGAAATGGTGCATAAAATGGCAGATGTGATGGAAAGTGCTGAGGCACGTTCAGAACGGGCGAGGGCGAAAATGATCTAATCTAAACTGTTCTAAATTGTGTGTAAGGGCGGGTTTCACGATTAGCTTTTGAACGAACGGAGGGGAGGGCGGGTTTTGTAGCTAAGCTAGGGAAAACAATCAAAGTTAGTCCCTAAACCCGCCCCTACACAATCAAAATGTTGTAGTGGTTTCCTATTTTTTTATCTGAAACAGGAGGATCAAAATCCGATGGCGCAAGCAGATGAATCTAGCCGTACTCTTAGCGTAGATATTGGTGGAAGTGGAATTAAGGCGATCGTGTTAGATCAGGCGGGAAATCCAATCACTGAACGCCATCGAGTTACCACACCCCAACCCGCTAAACCGGATGCTGTCATTGACGCGATCGCAGAATTAGCCGCCGCCCAAGGAGAGTGCGATCGCGTATCTGTGGGTTTTCCTGGCGTAGTTATGGCTGGAGTCGTCAAAACCGCTGTGAATTTAGATCCCAGTTGGCAAGAATTTGATCTCGCGACTACCCTGTCTCAAGCCTTAAACAAGCCGGTGCGGGTGGCTAACGATGCAGATATACAGGGATTAGCCACAATTCAGGGTAAAGGGGTGGAATTGATGATTACTCTGGGGACAGGATTTGGTTCAGCCTTATTTATCGATGGTAAACTCGTCCCCAATCTAGAGATGGCGCACCACCCCTTTCGCAAAGGCGACACCTACGAACAACGGTTAGGGCGGGCGGCGTTAGAGAAGAAGGGAGAGAAGAAATGGAACAATCGTTTACAACGTGCGATCGCGACCCTAGCCGAGTTATTTAATTACGACTATCTTTATATTGGTGGCGGAGAAGCAAAAAAAATCACCTTCGAGTTACCAGCGAATGTCAAAATTGTCCCCAATATCAACGGATTATTAGGCGGAATTGCCTTGTGGCATGATTAATTTTTTCTAATTGTTTAAGCTGTTCGGCATTTAAACCTTAATATCAATAATGGCGCAATCCTTGTAGTGCGTTTAGCGAAGCCATGCCGCAGGCTTTAGCGAAGCCATGCCGCAGGCTTTGCATCTTGCTCGCTACTAATACCCAATTTAAATGC
>NZ_JAVJNP010000140.1:0-11890 GCF_040217205.1 Coleofasciculus sp. A1-SPW-01
AGCAAGATGCTCAATGTAGCGAGCAAGATGCTCAATGTAGCGAGCAAGATGCTCAATGTAGCGAGCAAGATGCTCAATGTAGCGAGCAAGATGCTCAATGTAGCGAGCAAGATGCTCGCACTACGGCAAGGATTTCGCCATGATTAAAATTAAGGTTTAAATGCCGAACGGCTTAAGCATTTGGGTATCACCGAAACCCTTGATCTACCGTAGGGTGGGCATTGCCCACCAGCCTCATCTGAGCGTGCCATTGAAGCTAAGTTAATATACCAGATACAAGCAAGTGCGATCGCGTCTCAGATGCTGGAGTTGCCCAATCGTACTGTAGCACGAACTCGCAGCGTTTCCCCTTCATAGAGGTTGATTGACAAAGGAGACATAATAAAGTTATGATCTGATGATAACTGTCTAGACGGAATAGAAAGACAGGATATTTTGAGCCAAGAAGATAGGGACTACGGACTTGAAACGTTACTTGACTTAGATGGGGAAATCTTCCCCATGGAAAACGGCTATTGGACGAAATTTGAAGCTAGGAAGGTGGCTCCAAATGAGCATATACCCCATGGCATCAAATATAGTTTAACTTTACATAACAGTAGAAATGAAAGAATTATCGGATACGATAATGCACATGGAATAAAACGTAAAGGGAATAAATACACGGCTAATCGAACTGTCTAGGATCACAAACACAAACGAAATATTGTCGAAGCTTATGAGTTTGAAAGCACAGGTCAGCTACTAGAAGATTTTTGGACTGATGTGAATCGCATCATTATGCCAAAATAAGAGGTAATTTTCATGGAAAATAAGGTTATGAAAATAGGGATTATCTCTAGAGAAGATTATATCAAAAGAACTATAGCGATTGCCAAAGGAGAATATAAACCACAAAAAGATGAACCGAAAGTGTGGTTTGAATCGATGAAGTCGCTAGCCCAAGTCTTGAGTAATGAAAATCAAGACTTGCTGAGAATAATCATTAACCACGAGCCACGTTCTCTTTCAGAGCTTGAAGAGCTAACCCATCGGAAGAAGTCTAACCTGTCTAGAACCCTAAAAACTTTAGAAAGATATGGAATAGTTGAGCTAGTCAAAGATAAAGGCAAAGTTATTCCCAAGGTTAAAGCTACAGATTTCCAAGTTGAGTTCAGCCTTGAGAATCACCTTTCTCATCTTGCTGATTCTGCCATGGTTTAGTTCACTCATCGTCGTAGGTTATCTACAGTTAAAAAAAATGACTGAATTACTTCAGCGCGTTATTGCACAGCTTGAGAAATTGCCAGAAGAAGAACAAGATGCGAAAGGCAAATCGATATGAGCGAAAACGATTTGAACAATACCTCATGTACTAATTGGGAAGCACTCGAATCAATGTCTGATAAAGATATTGATTATTCTGACATCCCACCGTTGACCGATGAATTCTTTGAGGGCGCGACACTGCGAATTCCAGCAGATAAAGCACGTCATCTGATTCAAATTGACCCAGATGTAGTAGCTTGGTTCAAAGCCCAAGATACAGAATACAAGACACTGATTAATACTGTTCTACGTCGCTACATTGAAAGCAATGGCGACAAGCACTGAGCCTAACTGGTTGGTATACCGGACACAAGCAAGTGCGATCGCGTTTCAGATGCTGGAGTTGCCCAATCGCACCGTAGACGGTCTGCCAAGCTATTATGGTGGTGACTAGCCCTTAGTGCGTTTCACCTATGTCTATCTCTCAGCCTTTAGCTATTCCACCTGGGTTCGAGCAGTTAAGCAAGGAGCAGCAAATTGATTACGTTCAGCAACTTTGGGATCTAATAATTGCTGTACCTGAGCAGATACCTGTTCCTGAATGGCATCTTGAAATTGTACGCGATCGTGTTTCCTCGCAGGATGCCACACAAAAAATACGTGGAATGAGGTAAAGCAACGACTAATGAGCAAGTATAATGAACGCAAATCACTAAGAAGTACGATAAAATTAAATACAAGTTTGCTATACCCCTAAGCGGACGTGGTTTAACAAATATTTACATAACCTTTTTACAAGGAAATAGTAAAAATGAAAAATCAGTCAAATACAAAAAGAATAGCTGAAATTATTTCTCTTGTTTTACGGTTAATGGGAGGTTATGCCTATTCAAAAACTAAACTTGTAAAAATAGTTTATTTGCTAGATATAATACAATCAAGAAAAGGAAATAAACATTTTAGTACAGCAACTTATAAAAGTTATTACTACGGACCTTATTCAGATGATATAGAAGAAGCAATAAATTTACTGGATAATTTTGGCTATGTAGAAGTTGGCAAAAAAACCAGCGTCAATGGTAACACTTACTATACATTTACATTGAAAGATACACCTTATTTGGGTGAGTTAAGTCAGAATGAAAAAAATGAGATAAGTAAATATACTTCTCAATTAGTAGAGCTAGAACGGGGAAAATTATTAGAGTTAGCGTACAGTACAAAAGAATTTGAGAATACTCAATTTGGTGAAGAAGTTAAATTATGAATGCCAAAGAACGCTTTCCTTTTACGGTTCATAGAAATACTGAGTTTGACAGGTTAATTGACAATTTAATCAATACAGGTGTAATTGATTTAGTTAAGATTGACTCTGCATACAAAATTGAAATCAATAAAATTGATGTATTTTATGAAATTTTTACAATCATATTTTTACAATATTCAACGCCAGATATAAGCAATATTTTATTGTCCAAAGAAACTCAACAAATAATTTTGAATGGTAATAATATTGGATATATACTTGAAGACATATCAAGTGAAGCATTAGAGATTTTGACAATCCTAATAACAAAAGAAGATGACGCTGATTATGAAAATGCTTTTAATGCACTAATTTGTGTTTGTCTGGGAAGTATCAAACCTTGCAAATTGATATTTCCTAATACTTATATAACTGAACTGGGTAGAGATACTCATGAGTTTGATGTTTTTGCTTGCACAAACGAAGATAAGTATATCCTTGTTGAGTCAACAAGAGGATTTGACAAGAAAGTTGACAACATTGATGAAAGTTATACATGGCACTTTAAGAAAGCTGTTTTCCGAAAATGGATGGTTGAAAAAATATATAGTATAGAGTGTAAATTAGTTTATATTTCTTTAAAAGAACTTTCATCTGGAAGTTCATCTAAGCCATCCCTGCCAGAAGAACTTAATGAAGAAGCTACGATTTTAGATGAATCTAGGGACAATAAACTTATATCTAAACTCCTGCAATTAGAAGGTTCTAATATCTCTATTATAGATTTTAATGAAAACCTATTAATGTCTTTAAACAAAGAAAAAATAATCAATTCAGTATACAATAAGATTTATCAAAAGTTATCGGATGCTTGTTCCTAAGTGGGATCTTAACATTGTTCGCGATCGCGTTTCCTCGCACGATACTGCACAGACGAATACATGGAATGAGGTAAAACAACGACTAATGAGTAAGTATCGTGAACGCTAAATTTCCTATCGTGCTTGACTTTAGAGCTGAGGAGGACATTAATGCAGCAACCTAATAGTACCAAACAAAGCTCAGAGCAGGCTTTTCACTGACCACATCCTATTTAGGGTTGCTATAATATGACTGTCACAAGTTTGGTAATAGCTGTGAATACCTGGAAGAATGTAGTTCGTGAAGCTCACTTGCTAGGAGGTTTAAGAGCCATTAACAATCCTGGTTCAAAAGTTAAAATTTTGCCAAATACAATCCATAACAAAGTCGCAATCTTTAACATTCCTAGTTATGATGCTTTTATCAAGGTACTTAGGAACTTAGGGCTAGTACTAGTAGGTATTGATTTCTACTCAAGCCCTGAAGAGATTGAAGGAATTTGGCCTCCTGAGTGGTATTCGTTCAGTCGAATCATAAGTAACAATGATCCACTGCATGATTCAGTTAGATCTTGGAGCAACATAAGTTTTCACGCTTACACTGAGCAGAATTACTGCCTTGCAGATCTTGCCGGAAGAATTAGTTTTCAGCTAGAGGCATGTGAAGTGCGGTTACGGGACTTGTCTGAAAGCTACCACATAGAGATTTCTAGTTTATGCCAGCTTCAAATGTTTGAAGCTGGCAAAGAAATTAAGACTTTAAATTCATTTAATATTTATCTAGCCGTACATTCTTTTTTAGTTGAGTCTTGCTCTCTAAGAGACTATCTATCTGAGTTTATGCGACTTTATGCATTTCATCAAAAGTATAGGAATGAACAAGTATTTACGATGGGTGCTTTTAGGAAGAAAATTCTGAAAAAAGAACATGAGTGTGACGCTTTTGCTAAAATTTTGTATGAAGCAACAGATCCCGACTCAGAAGATGGCTGGTTAGCAGAGCTAGGTGAGTACAGAGATTTAGTTGTACATTCTGTTCCACTTGCACAAGCAAATACTAGATCATTTTTAGTTCAGAAACTTAGCTACCTTGGTGATGACAAATATCTCCCATCTATTGCACTTCCGTTACCAGCTAATCCTGGTAATATTTCTAAAAAGCGCTCTAAAGGTATTTACTTTTCCAGTTTTGATGAATGGTTGGCAGCAGTACAAAAAGATGCTGAGGAGAGCAAACTTGCAACAGATGCTTTAGAGTATTGCTGCTTGGCTAATGCAAATCTTACTAAGCTAGCAACAGACCTCATTAAGTATTCTTCTATAAAACCGAAAACTCCTGTATTTACCGAAGAAGATATTATCGAGATGCGTACTAAGCTGTCATGCATTTAAATTGGGTATTAGTAGCGAGCAAGATGCTCGCACTACAAGGCTTTCGCCGTTATTGATATTAAGGTTTAAATGCCGAACAGCTTATAGAATAATTCCTCTATATATATATGTTAACTCCTGCCATTGGTAATCCTCCACTTTAAATTAACACCACAAAACCCAACTCCAAATAAAAGGGGCGCGACAAAAGCCACACCCCCTCACCTAACTAACTCAACCCAAACAAGCCGCTAAATCCTCATCCGGTGTCGTAATCGCCTTCAACTGATACTTCTCCGATAACAATTTGAAAACATTCGGAGAAATAAACGCAGGTAACGTGGGACCCAAACGAATATCCTTAATCCCCAGATATAGCAGCGTCAACAACACAGCAACCGCTTTCTGTTCATACCAAGACAGAATCATCGACAAAGGCAATTGATTCACATCCATATCAAACGCCTTCGCTAAACCCAAGGCAATTTGAATCGCGGAATACGCATCATTACATTGTCCCACATCCATTAACCGAGGTAGAGAACCAATTTCTCCCAACTGTTGATCAAAGAAACGGAACTTACCACAAGCTAACGTCAGAACAATACAATCTTCCGGTACTTTTTCCACAAATTCAGTGTAGTAATTGCGCTCTGGTTTCGCGCCATCACAACCACCAACTAAGAAGAAGTGACGAATCTTGCCTTGTTTAACCCCATCAATCACTTGATCCGCCACATTTAACACCGCATTCCGAGCAAATCCTGTCATTACCTGACGCGGGGGTTGCTCTTCCACAAACCCAGGCATATCTAGGGATTTTTGAATCGCGGGGCTAAAGTTGGGGATGTTACCCTCCTCCGCCGGAATATAGTTAATGCCGGCAAACCCAACAGGACCAATGGTAAATAGTTTCTCATCATAGGTTTCATGGGGCGGCATCAAACAATTGGTAGTGACAATAATCGCCCCCGGAAACTTAGCAAATTCTTTGGTTTGATTCTGCCAAGCTGTACCATAATGCCCGTACAGATGGGGATAGTTCTGTTTGAGTAAAGGATAACCGTGAGCGGGTAAAAGTTCACCGTGGGTGTAAACGGTAATCCCTTTATCAGCCGTCTGTTTCAGGATGGCTTCCAGTTGTCTGATATCATGTCCAGAGACAAGGATAGCTTTGCCTTTTCGGGGATTGAGGGGAACGGGTGTCGGTGTGGGATGTCCGTATGTATTGGTATGTCCCGCATCCAATAATTCCATCGCCCGCAGGTTCATTTCTCCCACCTTTAAGGCTAAATTTACCCAATCATCCAACGTGAAATCTTGATGATTTAGGGCATCTAAGGCTTCTTGAATGAAGTGATACACCTGCTCATCTTCTTGTCCCAATTCTTGGGCATGAAAGGTGTAGGAAGCAGCACCCTTAATCCCATAGAGAACCGTGAGTTTCAGGGAGAAGATATCAACATCCCGCGCCGATTCACTAATGAAGCCTAATGCCAAATCTTGACCCTGTTCGACTAAACTCTCATTAAAGTCAGGATGATACCCAGACACTCTTGTCCATTTGACGGGTTCTGGGCTAACTTCTTTGACTTTAGCTTTTAAATTATCTCGCTTCTCGATACAGTCACGGACATACTTGGTAAAGCGTTTCCGGTCAAAATTGACATTCGTCATTGTGGCGAATAACGATTCGCAGGTGAATACATCTTCATCGTGAGTAGAAATGCCTAATTGACGAGCTTTAATCACCACTGGCGCAAGTCCGCGCAAGCAGTAGACTAATAAATCTTGAACGGCGTTGAGTTGAGGACTTTTACCACATGCGCCCCATTGATGACAGCCATTACCACTGGCGGTTTGTTCACACTGTTCACAAAACATGAGTTACTTTTTCCTATATTCAGTTTCTCTATCCCTACTCTAGGAAATTTTTGGCAGATAAGGCTTTGACTTAAGTCAATTTTTGTAATCTCCGGCAGTTTGTAAAGAAGTTTTACAGTTTCATGTCAGCTTTTTGGGCGCAAGGATGGTGCCCCTACAAATACAAGGCTAATGGTTCAAATCTACCTCTATCTTTAGGTAGAACTTTAAGTTGTCAACTGTTTAGCCAAGGTTTAATGTCTCTCCATCGTCTAGCTTAAATGCGATGCTGTTTGATCAATCGGTTAAAGTTTTCGGTATCCGTTGTGGCAATAATTACGTCTATTCCGATGCTCTTAATAACGACGGCTTGAGCAGCTATGATTAAGTTTGCATCGTAGGTTACATAGGAATTATTCCGGGCAACGGTGGTCAAGTATTTTCTCAAACCCTTATGAGAGTAGCGATCCAGAAAAATTTTACCCACAACTTTAAGCTTGCCAGCCTACTACGATAGAGAAAGGGTTTTGGCGCTCCCCAAATGCTTATTTCAGTGCTATTCAACTTTAAGTCAGTGGTATGACCAATCGGGGCTAAAGCCTTGAATAGTAGCTAAAGACATCAACGGATTAATCATCAGTTCGTATGCCTTCCTTAATTTTTCGATGTCGAGTAGCTCTTCAGCATCGCTCATCTTTAACTCAGAAATATGGGATTCAACGGCTTTTAACCATTTTTGATGACTCAGGACTTGGTAAGAAGCAGTCAAGCCCAAATATTGTAATTTAACAAAATCGTTAAAGTAGGTTTCTGAAGGTAAGTTATTAGATTTAGAAGCGTTGACACTTGGATGAGTTGGAATTAAGTTCCAAAGCTGATCATGGGCAACAAATGACCAAGGCAAGTAATGATCCAAACTGAGATTTTTTTGATCTAAAAGTTGTCCTGAGTAGATACAGCTAACGGGTTTAACCGCTAAAACCTGTTTCCAGTATTTCGTCTGTGATGATAAAGAGCCTCTTTGCTGAGGCATAAATATTTTACTGACGATGTTGGGCGTGTTGGGATTACGTTGCTGCATATACTTCACCCATTCCCAGGATGCCCAACCCCGAATAATGGCATAGTGTTTTTCTAAATAAGTCGCCCAATCGGGATGAATAAAAATTGATTCACAATGGTTGTAATCTGTTTGATCAAATTTATATAAAGGCTTTTGGGAGTCAAAATATTGATCAGCAATGGCGGGAATAGCCTTTTCTAAATCATTACCTCTACCTTTACTAACCTTTGCTGCTTTTAGTTCCGCATCTAAGAAAGGGGCAATGAGGCGAAAGGGAACATAGCGTTGAAGATCAATAATTAAATTTCTCAAGTCTTGAGCTACAATGGTTTTCCGTAATAATTTTTTATTGGTGTCTGTAAACTTTAGTATTGGCTCGGTAATCTCTAACGTTAAAGAGTCCAGTTTTTGAGCAATTTTATCTTGCGTTCCAAAGGACAGCTTAAAGTAAGTGTGAGGATACCAAGCATTTGCCAACATTTCGACGATTATTTCTTTAAAGCTGATTGGAGAAAGCACTTCAAACTGTCGTCGTTTAAGAATGTCAAGAAGAGACAGGAAAAAGAGGTATTTATAAGATGTGGTAGTGTTTGAAAAGAGGCGAGATAGTGCAACTACATCAACTTGATCTGATTCGGGTAGCTGTCCAGAGTCAAGTCTGATCAAGTTCATAGGTGCCTCACTCATCTGTTTAATTCTATGACAACTCTAACCATGCGCTCCCACAGGGGTAAAGCTGACTTAGATGCGATCGCACGTTTCCTGAAAACCTGTGAAGCGGTTGATTTGCCTAACGAGTACCCCTCAGTGTCTGATATATTAATGCAATTTGATGCACCCTCCGTGGATCAGCAACGGGATATTCGCTTGTGGGAAAATGCAGAGGGTCAATTAATCGCATTAGCGGGATTAATGATTCCCACAGTTGGGGAAACGGTTGATGGTTTTCTCTGGTTTCGTGTCCATCCCAAGCAACGGGTTGATTCTCTATACAGGAACATTATCGCTTGGGCAGAATCACGAATGCAGGAAGTTTGTCAAGAACGTCATCTGGCGGTAAAACTGCTGGCTGGTGCTGGCGCTGAACAAGCGAAACGCATGACTCTTCTGGAAAACTGTGGTTTCCGGATTGAGCGCTATTTTCTCACCATGGTGCGTTCGCTGTCTGAACCGATTCCAGAACCCCAGTTACCCGATGGTTTTACCTTGCGCCCGATTCAAGGTGAACCGGATGCTCAAGCTTGGGTGGAACTGTTCAACGATACGTTTATCGATCACTGGAATTATCACCCAGATACCGTTGAAGCCTTTAACCATAAGCTGAAAAATCCCGAATTTCGACCCGACTTGTCTGTGGTTGCGATCGCGCCTGATCGGACTTTGGCTGGGTTTTGCGACTGTTACATCCCCAAAGACGGGAATCAAAGCTGGATTAATCCGGTGGGTACGCGACGCGGTTATCGCCAGCAAGGTGTAGCACGCAGTATGTTACAAGCTGTGATGCAGCAGTTGAAAGTAGAAGGTATGGAAACCGCTATGCTGTATGTCGATGCAGAAAACCCTTCTGGGGCTCGGCGGTTATACGAATCAGTGGGTTTCCAGACCACACACACTCAAATCGCTTATGTTAAGGATATTGCAGGATGAGTATTATTACCCGGCGTCCCTATCGTGGGGAAATCGACTTAGACGCGATCGCACATTTGATCAATACCTGTGAAATCGTTGATCAGCTTGAGGAAGGCACATCTGTCACGGAACTCCAGCAATCCTTTGATGACCCCTCTATCGATAAAGAACGGAATCTCTTTCTTTGGCAAGATGCCGATCATCAGCTTATCGGTTTTGGTCGGCTATGGATTGTTCCTACTGATACTCTGATTGATGGATTTCTGGGGTTTCGGGTTCATCCGACAGCACGAGGGGGTGATTTAGAACAACAGATCATCGCCTGGGCTGAGGAACGCTTGCGCCAGGTGAGTCGAGAACGAGGTTTACCTGTAAACGTGCGCTGCGGTTCTCGCGCCGATAAAACTGACCGGATGGCGATTCTAGAACGCTGCGGTTTCTCGCCGGAGCGCTATTTCTTTACCATGGTGCGAAGTCTCCAGGAACCTATCCCAGAACCCAAACTTCCAGAAGGTTTCACCCTAGTTGTAAGCCGTCGGCTGAAAGTTAAGAGTGAGGAGCGTCTGTTGATTGGGCAGACTCTTCGCTTCGTGAGTCAGGTGTAGTACGGTGTGTAGGGGCGGGTTTTACTATTATCGTTTCTAGCTTTACCTATATAGCAACCGCCATAGCGGTTAGGACACATCATTTATGTAGAGACGCGCCATGGCGCGTCTCTACTCCCCGAAAAAAAATTTTGTCCAGTCTATTGACAATTTTGTAGCATGTATGTAGTATAAAAACATGACAGAGAGAGGAGAGGCAAAACTCTCTACCTCAAACGTCCAGTCTGAACCTTGAAAATCGAATAAAACATCGGGAATTTTAACGAAGGTCAATCAGGATTTTTGTAATCGGAATCGGTTCATTATGTTACTCCTGTATACCCCCCTGGTTCGTCAGGTTCTTACTCCTTTAGAATGGGAAACGAAACCGAATCAGCGAAATTCAACCCCATCTATGACGGAAAAAGAACGTTTAGAGTCAAATGATAACAGTCAAAATCAAATGACTGATCAAATCCGTTATAGCCAAACCCTCTATTCTTTAGAGCGGCGCTTCTTACTCTAAGAACTATCAGTGTTTGTGAACCTAACTCAATGCTGGTCGTTTTAACAAAATGAGGATGTTCGCTCCAGAGATAGATTGATTAACACTAATCCAATCAAGTTTTAGGAGGTGCCAGCATGGTTCACATTCGCTTTGAAGGTCGTTCTTATGATATTCCTGAAAATCAGCTTGGCATTCAAGTTGGCATGAGAGATTCGGTTGTCAAGGAACGGATTGCCCAGTATTTTGAGGTAGGACGCGATCGCTTAACTGATTATGTTATTGATCGGCGTCCCAGTGGCGACCTAATCATCCGTCCTGAAGCCGTTTACGGTTAAATAATTTGCATCAGAAATTAGTGGAATTCGCGCCCTGACTTAAAAAGCATACAAACGGTAGAGCATTCGATTGATAATCGAACTGTCAAAGGTTCAAATCCTTTCTCCCCCAAACAGTGGGGGAGTAGCTCAGAAACACAAACCGCTTTTTGAACTTGTGCGAATTCCCACTCAATACATCGCGAGATTTACGGGTGCGATCGCGCCCCAACTGGAGAAGCTTACAAACTGGTAACGTCTGACTTCAACTCAGATTGTAGGTTCGATTCCTGCCCTCTCCGCCTCTGGGAGAGGTGTAAAAAAAACAAGCTGCTTTGACTTGCGCGATCGCACCAATCCACTCAGATTTTGGATAAGTACAGATAACGGTCAGCTTACCGAATTCCCTTCAATCCAAAATCTAAAATTCAGCATTCAATATCCCGCGCCCTTACTTGTAAAGCTTACATACTGTTCCGCCTTTTAACGCGGGAGGTTGTGGGTTCAAATCCCACCAGGTCCACTTTTTGGGGCCTGTAGCTCAAGGGTAGAGCGCCAAGTAATACGGCTTTGCTAACTTGCGCGGGATATCTCTTATTTACAAGTGTTGAAATTCACTTCGCGCCCTGACCGAAAAAGCTTACATACTAGCCATAGGAAAAGGCGCTTGATTTAGGCTCAAGATCATGCAGGTTCAAATCCTGCGTATGACTCACGGCTTTTTAAACTTGCGCGAAGTGATTCATCCATTCAATTTTGCCCGCAGAAATAAAGAGCGCTAACGCGCCCCAACTGAAAAAGCTTACATACTAGCTCACTGGTAGAGCAATCGACTTGAAATCGATGTGTCGCGGGTTCGATTCCCGTGTATGAACCAACAGCTTTTTTGACTTGCGCGTTAGCTTTAACATTACGGGGGAAACGTCGATGTCAGTCAAAACCTTTGAAATTTTGGCACAGGTTAAATTGTTAACCCTCATTTGAGAATATCACCTTTGGTTCGGATGTAGGGGCGACCCGCTGGCCATCCGTGTCAACTTAAGGTCAAAAACCAATGCTGGCCAGGTTTTCAGCTATGTCTATTTACTGCTCAAAATTTCCCCCTCATCCCCTAACCCCTTCTCCCTTGAAATAAAAGCGATAGCATCCTCTGTCCTCCCCCCTCTTGTAGGGGGGAACGAGGGGGGTGGGAGAAGGGGAACCA
>NZ_JAVJNP010000148.1:0-4298 GCF_040217205.1 Coleofasciculus sp. A1-SPW-01
TACAGGGCATCGACCAATAAAATTATTAAATTGATATAGAGCGCTCCATACGTGCTTTCTCGGATTCACTCCGAGATAGACGGACACAGAGCGCGGCAATCGCTCACTCAAATTCATGCCTCTTCAGGCAATTGCTAGGAAAGAGGCCACATCAGATGATAGTCCATACATCCTACTATATTTAACCAATCCAATCAAACTCGTGTAAGCTGGATTGCATAACTTTATAGCTATTCCTCGGTTGGATAAAATCGATGACAAAATCTGATAAAAACGACTGTATGCCCAGGCAGAAAGCATTCTAGCATATTTTTTTCCACGCTCTCTTAATTGAGCTTTCTTGGTGGAAAAATCCAAGCTTTCGCACAGAACGGGGCAGGCAAAATTCCTGGTCTTGGGTATTGAACCTAATCGACGCCGAGTTCCCATGATCATAACCGGCTGAGGACACCTGCACTGTTAAGTCATTCGTCATTTGTCATTCGTCCTTTGTCAGGGAATAGGGAACACCTCGACTCCGCTCACCTCGACTCCGCTTGGTGTGAATAGGTAAGGTAGAGTTTTGAGTTGAGGGATTCTTCATGGGGGGGGTACTTGCTTCGGCTTCCCGTCCGGTGAACTTAAGTCTTAACCGTTCCTTGGGGAATCCTAGGATGAGGGATTAAACCTAAAACTGTACAAATGAAATGTGAACATCTCTTCCCGTTAAACCCTGACAGGGAGATAAAATTACCTGATTTTTTGTTCACGAATCATTTAGAATTACTAGATAGCTATATATTTTTGGAGGTTAGATAGGCAAATTAACAAACTTCATTCATTTACATCAAGCTAATAATAGGCTAAAAAATAATCCTACCACTAATAGTTGTCAGGATTAGGCAGGAATGCTAGAAGATGGGGGAGATGAGGGAGATGAGGGAGATGAGGAAGCCAAGGACAAATGACCAATGACCAATGACAAATGACCAATAAACGTATTGTTTTAACCGCCTATGGCTCCTTTGGCGATATTCATCCCTATATGGCGATCGCATTGGAGTTGCAAGCACGGGGACATCGTGCTGTTATTGCTACAAGTGAACTGTATCGCTACAAGATTGAAGCCGAGGGAATTGGATTTCATCCGGTTCGCTACGATAGTGCGATCGATATGCAGCAAGATGGCGAGTTTATCGGCGTGCTGTCAGAATCCCGTCGGGAAAGTGAATACACGATCTGTTATCTATTAATGCCCCATCTGAGGGCGACGTACAAGGCGTTACTGGAGGCGGTACAGGGTGCGGATCTCCTGGTGACGCACCACTTAAGCTTTGCTGGATCATTAATTGCAGCAAAAACGGGCATTCCGTGGGTGTCAACGGTTCTCTCTCCGCTCCTATTTATGTCAGCTTACGATTCCCAAACCCTTTCTACGACAACCATCTCCTCTTATGAACAAGCCTTAGCCGTTGTCGCCAATGACGCCCGCTTACGCCAATTTCGTTGGCAAGCCCGGTTATGGAGTGCGCCGATACGCCAACTGCGGGGGGAATTGGGGTTACCAGCCAGTTGTGATCCGGTGTTTGAAGGTCAACATTCGCCGGATTTGGTACTGGCGTTATTTTCTGCAAAGCTAGCCAAGCCGCAACCGGATTGGTGTCCCCAAACTCAGGTGACGGGATTTCCGTTTTACGATCGCGCCAAACAGGAGAATTTGTCTCCAGAATTGGCAAGGTTTCTTGACTCTGGTTCTCCTCCGATTATATTTACCTTGGGTTCGCTGATGGTATGGACACCCGGAAACTTCTATTTAGAAGGTGCGATCGCAGCTCAACAATTAGGATACCGAGCCGTGTTACTGGTGGGCAAAGGAGTCCACAACCTACCCTTAGAACAGTTACCCGAAGGCGTGATCGTCGTTGACTATGCACCCCACTCCGAAATTTTCCCCCGTGCGGCGGTAATTGTGCATCATGGCGGAGTTGGCACCACCGGACAAGCTTTGCGATCGGGGCGTCCCATGTTGGTGGTACCTTATGCCCATGATCAGCCCGATAATGCCATGCGGTTAGTGCGTTTAGGGGTGGCGCGTACTCTCGCCCGACATGAGTACAGTGCGAATACATTAATGGCTGAACTCAAACAACTCTTATTTGAGCCGAGTTATGAAAGCAAAGCGGCGGAGGTGGGAAAGCGGGTGCAGCAAGAAGATGGAGTCAAGGCGGCGAGTGACGCGATCGAAACCTATCTCAGATCTCAGGAAAATGGGCAATCAAAGTAGATGGGGAGTAGGGGCTTGGTTCCCAAGCCCCTACGCTTGGTTACTGAAATTGAAAGAACCCCAACGTCAGTTATTTATGGCAGTTACTTAACCAGTTGTCTGCTCAACCCACTGCAAACCCCGTATATTGCCTAACTAAAGGTTCATGAAACGCCAAAACAATATCCTCTTGGGGAACTCCTAACTTCACTAATTCATTAGCAATACCAACTTCCGTACCATCATGCTGTATCCAAATCTTGTCATTTTTAATATCCAGATGCAACACACAGCCATGCTGTCGTCGTCTGTTTTTCCAACCCACATACATCAACTGATAATGGTTGCCAACCGGATCAAAAATTAGTTGTTGTTCAATTTCGTCCTGAGTTGAACCGACACTGGCATAGTCAGTTATGACTTGTTGGACATAATTTTGATATTTTTTTAGTTTTTCCATGCGACAATACTCTCCTGCACCGGATCATAAACAATAAGTTTAAGCTGAAACCGCTGAATCACGGTTTGAATAAACTGCAACTTAAAGAAAGCGTGATAGATTCCTGAAGGAACAGCCAAATATAGAACTCTTTCTGGCTCTTGTTCTTCTAAGGCAACACGATAATTAAAACACTGTCCAATAGCTGTATGAAATTCGGAAATGTTTGACGCCCCAATAAAACTCTTAATTTCCACCGCTATTTTTTCGCCATCCCTTTCCGCCGCTAAAACTTGCTCCGCCCCCAGGTCAATATACATTTCAACATCACCAATCTTAATCCGAAAAGGGTCATCAGTAATCAGCCAACCCTCTTTTTGCAATCCGTTCCTAACAGCATCATGAAAAATATCTTTCGCCACATCCCACCCGCCGTAAAATTTAATCGTTTTTAATCTTAATTTTACCACAAATACCCACTATGTCTGACTTAACTAACATCCTGTTGAGGACACGGCACTGCCGTGTCCCTACCCTTTCCCCGAAATAATTGATTGCGTAGGGACAGGATAATATCGTCCCCTTCTCAAGACAGAAATGCTAAGATTTAAACCGAGAATAAAAAAGCGCGATCGCGAGTCGTTCTATACAAAGCCGTGCTAAGTTGAAAATCATTATATCCTATGAACAGTTTATCACCCGTCATTTTAAACTTAAAACACGTTGGTTTAAGCGATGAGCAATTTTACCAACTCTGCCAAGCTAATGAAACGTGGAAACTTGAACAAACCGCTAAAGGAGAATTACTGATTATGCCTCCCGTTGGTGGATTAAGTGGCAATCGAGAAGCAGATTTAATTACTGACTTAAATCTGTGGAATCGTCAAACTCAACGAGGAAAAGTCTTTAGTTCATCAACCATCTTTCGCTTACCCAACGGTGGAAAGCGTTCTCCCGATGTGGCTTGGGTAGCTAACCAACGCTGGGAATCCCTAACTCCCGAAGAACAAGAAAAATTTCCGCCACTTTGTCCAGATTTTGTGATTGAACTCCGTTCTCGCACCGATTCTCTATCCGACTTACAAGAAAAAATGCAGGAGTATCTCAATAGTGGTTTACAATTAGGCTGGTTAATTAATCCCCAAGCCCAACAAGTCGAAATTTATCGTCAGAATCAGCCCGTTGAGATTGTCCAGTTACCCGCGAGTTTATCCGGAGAGGATATCTTACCTGGATTTATATTAGAGTTACCTGTTTTCTAAGCCAAAATCCTGTAGAGTCGGCAAGTGTATCCTCAAGAATCTTTAGCGGACTTCTACCCCTAAAACTCCCTCGCGATCGCACGTCTTACCGATTCCGTTAATAGGACGCACTTCAGTGCGTCCCTACGGTTTCTCTATGCCATTCTAATTCTAATAGTTCCCTCTCAGTTCCCTCCCCTTAGCAAGGGGAGGGTTAGGGAGCTGACAGGTGTAGGTTTTTTATTTTATGGTTGGGACAAGACAAGGAGGACAAGGAAGGAAAGAAGACAAGGGGGAAAAACCGTACAGAATTCGGTTCGGTCAAACTAACTTCTAAAAGCCGAAACGCCCTATTTTTCGTTCTCACTCTTCCTTG
>NZ_JAVJNP010000151.1:0-29110 GCF_040217205.1 Coleofasciculus sp. A1-SPW-01
TTGGTTAAGGCTGATATCGAGCAACAATGCCGGGTATCAGCCAAGCGTAAGCGTTAATGGTTATCGACCAAAAGTTACACCGTGGACTTATACCAAGACAGAATTACTTATGGGTAGGTTTGTCTAGGTTTTTAGAAGCGGTATCAAATACAGTTGAGTTATCTGTGTTTTGTGGATTCATAGTCTTTAAATTTCTCTAGTGAAACCTGTTTGATCAGTAGATCTACGGATACTGATTCAACTAACCCCTTAATTTGGATAAAATCACGGTGTTTGTTCCTCCAAGTCTCCGCCTATCCTAGTGATGCAATAAATCGTTGGCGTTCACCACCTGCCACTTTTTTATTCCAAGGGGGACACATCCATGACGGTAAACTGGAAAGCATTGCTGGCAAAAACAACGGTATGGTTAGCGGCTGAGATATTGCTCAATCTTCTAGGACTCGATAATCTAGCTGATTACAGCGAGTTTATTTTTGGGCGACAACTCACAGATTTATCCCAGCCAGAACTGTCCCAGTTGATGCTGTTTACCCCGTCCTCAACGGGAGAGGATAATCCTATGTCTTGGGTGAGTTAAGCTTAGTGGCAAAATTCCTCTTAACGGATGAGGCAATTTTGAATTCCTCTGAATCGGCAAGTCCTCCACTGTCTTAATGAAGTAGCTATGACCGATAATGATATTACACCCTTCCGGAAGCTCTACGGGAACTGACTTCAGTTCCATGGCTGTCTCCTCATGGGCTACCTACCCTACACTACAGCTTTTATTGTCATCGGTCAGGGGTCACGGATCACGGGTTATGCTGCCGCTTCTTTACAAAACTCAACATCTTTTTTGCAAATAGGGGGTGACACCCCTCACCCCCAATGGCTATAATTATGCTTAGTAGATGCACCCTGATAATCTAGAGAGTTGCTTAGGTGACTCTCTTTTTTTTGTCCTTTGTCATACTCGAAGAGCGCGAGAAGCAAGCTACGTCCCTTGTCCTTGGCAAATCAGGAGGAACCGATCTCGACATTCATTGAGTAGAGGGCGACCCGATCCAATTGAGTGGAATGGAGTTTTGAATTAGTGCAAGCGGGTTGCCCCTACACGGAACAGGTGTTTCGGATCATTCATTCATAACGATCGCAATCAGGGAAAATTCTTAACGCATTCGTCTCGCCGCGATCGCAAGTCGTCTCAGCTTGATCAAACTGACGGTAATGCAGAGTCCAGTTAATCGCCAGTAGGTTAAAGCCGTTACCCGCCAATAAGGATCACCCTGATCTAGACGTTGGCGACGATCCAGTAAAATATCATGTAGCCAATCTTGGTATTCCTCCCACTCTTGAGGTGCTTTTGTGGCAAGGGTTTGAGCGATCCAGTCAGCCAATTGAACATCCCCTTTAATAGTCGCAGAAGCATCGGTTTTGACCGATCGCCTAGTGATCCGGCGATGTTGTCGGTAAGCCAGAAAACTCACGGTGAAGCTGAGGATCACTAACCCGATACTTAATCCTAATGCGACATAGCTGGGTAATCCTAGCCAGAAAAGTGCGATCGCTCCTCCACCGATAGCAATGTAAACGGTAAATTCAACAGCCAGATAAATCAACGCTTTAGCGATCGCTCGCCCACCACGCCGGATCAAACGTATTATCTGCGAAACGGTGCGGCGGCGGTGACGGTTTCGGTGCATCATATTAGAGTTCTCCCAGTGCAGGTTGCAAATGCTGTAAGGCGGTGAGGAATTGTTGCTTTTTCTCCAAGGCTTGCAAGCCAGAACCTGTGATTTTGTAATAACGTCGGCGTGCGCCTGTGGTTTCCTCCGGCGCTTCATCACCCCAGCGAGAGGTAACGAATCCTCGCTTTTCCAGTTTTCGCAAGGTGGGGTAAAGGGAACTGAAGCCAATAGTGCGTTCACCGTTGCTAGCTTGCGCGATCGCACTCATAATCTCCAATCCATAGCGTTCTCGATACATCAGCGCATTCAGGATCGACTCTTCAATTAACGTCAGATTCAGCGTGTCGTCTTTGTTGCGAGTAGCCATCGGGTCATTCCTTTTATATTCATGATTTAATTATATATTCACTTTTTGAATATAGGGTGAGTGCGCCGTTCGTAGTAGGCGCTTCAGCGCCTCTATAGTTAGCGCCGTCTATAATAAAGCCAGCTTTCATAAACGCGATCGCGGTTCGTTCGTAGTAGGCGCTGGATTCGCCTCTATAGTTAGCATTGAGTTTTATGGATGAAACCCAAAACGCATAAAGGTCAATTAACAGTTTGGAAAGACGAAGAAGGGTTTGGCTTTATCAAACCCGATCATGGCGATCAAAACGTTTTTCTGCATATCACTGGATTAAAGAATCCTAATCGCCGTCCCCAAGTCGGTGACATTATCCGTTATCAATTAACTATTGGCAAGAAAGGAAAACTTCGTGCTAGTCATGCTGTCATCGAAGGAACGGCATCTCAGCATAGTTCTAAACAGTTAGCCAAAACCTCTGTTAAAAGAAATCGATCGAAAAAGAGAACACAATCGTCTTCATTAGTCTGGGAAGTTTTGTTTTTATCTCTATTTCCGATCAGCGGTTCGGTTCACTTGGCATCAATAACATCAAATTTAATTCCTCTCCTGCTGTATTTGATCATGAGTGGGTTAACCTTTGTCCTTTATGCTCACGATAAGTCCCGTGCTAGAACCGGAGAATCGAGGATACCTGAGAAAACATTACATTTGTGCGAACTAGCAGGTGGATGGTTAGGCGCATTCATTGCTCAACGCACCCTACGCCACAAAAGCAGCAAAAATTCTTACCAAGTCGTATTTTGGGCAATTGTGGCTTTTCATATCATGTTTTGGAGCGCTTGGCTGTTCAAACATTTATTTAATTGAGTGGACAAAGGGACAAAAAACATGAAACTGGAATAGTAAATAAATACAAGTGTTTTTAGGTTATGCTACTGAATGATATAATTGTCCAACTATATACTGAGACTGATTCAGGTGAGTAAACACGTAAAAAGTTAAATAGTTTGCCATGAAAGTCCAATCTATCGAATTGAAGTATTTCAAGAAATTTAGGGATTCTACCTTTGATTTTACGGATTCTGAAACGGGTTTGGCACGAGATATTATTGTCCTAATTGGCATGAATGGTACGGGAAAAACCAGTCTTTTACAGGCAATTGCGGCGACGCTGGGAGTAGCAACTGGGCGATTAGAAAAACTTACTGATTTAGATTGGGTAGGATTTAATCATGAATTGCTAGGAAATAACTGGGGTCGATTTGAGCCAGAGGTAACTCTAAAGGTACAATTTTCAGCTCAAGAACTCCATGCTGTTCAGGAGTTCCATCAAAAATTACAAGAAATGGGTCGTCATTTACCCGTTCCTCCAGCAGAGGATTACCTAGCAACTTTGAGATGGCAAGGTGAGCGAGTCCAAGCAGATACGGCGGCTCAATTGTTCCAATTTAAAGGACGAGACTATGCTAAACAAGTACTCCGATCTGAAGGCTTCTATGTGTTTGAGCGAGTGGGTACAGTCTTCTGGTATACCGAACAAAGAACCTCAACAAGTTTAACCAGTGAAGATCCCGATCAAAAACTTGAAATAACTGAAAACATTTTACGCGATCGCCTATCAAAATGGCGGCAATTCCACCAAGACGTTGAAACAGGTAGAATTAAGCAACTACGTCCAGGACAAAAAGATGTGTATGCTGAAATTGAACGAGCTTACCAGAAGGTTTTTCCCGAACGTAGTTTTGAAGGTCCGGTTCCTCGTGAGAATATTGATGACATCCTGAGTGAACCTTGGTTTTATCTCCACGATAGCAAAAACCAGTATGAAATTTCAGAAATGTCTGGGGGAGAGCGGGCTATTTTTCCCATATTAATGGACTTTGCAAATTGGAATATTCATAATTCAGTCATTTTGATTGATGAACTGGAATTACATTTACATCCGCCAATGCAACAAGCATTGCTGAGAACTTTACCTAAATTGGGTAAAAACAATCAATTCATTATCACAACTCACTCTGATTATGTCGAGCAATTAGTACCTGAAGCACATATTATTCGATTAGGAGTGTAATTGTGAGTGTCGTTGATAAGGTTATTTTCTGTGAGGGAAAACAAACCAGTTTAGATATCAAACTTATAGAGCGCGTTTTAGCAGAACAACCTGGACAGCGACTAACAATTGTGTCGGCTGGTGGGAAGTTTACATTTTCGGTTTTTGCTCAAGGTTACTTTTTTCCTGATGAAGCTGTAAATAAACGATATATAATTTTTAGGGATAGAGATTTTGATGTTCAGCCAACCTCAGAGGTTAAATTGCTAAAACTGGGACAACGCTGTTTTTTAACTCATCGTGCTTGTATTGAAAATTATCTTTTAGATGCTGATTTAATTCATAATTATTGGCAGACTAAATTTGCCGAGAAATCGGAAAATCCTTTATCAAAGTGGGGACATGGCGATTCAGTGGGAATTGAGACAATTACAGCATGGATTGATAGGTCAGCAAGAACGTTGCAAGATTATCAAGCGGTACGATGGGCATTGGCTGATGTAGCGAAGCCGAGTGTGGCGCGATCGCAGCTTGAAACAACTTGGACAAAAGGTAGTGGTAAACTTCCGACTTCTTTAGATTTACAAAGCTGTCAAGCTAAAGCAAAAGAATTAATTCAGACGTTTAGAGAGGCTGTTGATCAAGTCACCCAAGACAGATTTGAAGCAAGTTTAGGTATCTATCATGCTAAGTTTAGCCAAGACGAATTTTGGCAACAGAAGCAGTACATGATCTGGTTCCATGGCAAAGATTTGCAAAAAGCGATGCAGCAGCAAGAATCTCAATACATCTCTTTAAAAAACTTTTTTGCTTGGGCAATTGAGCAACTTGATATTACTCAATATCCTGATTTGATGGAATTACGAACAAAAATTGAGAACTTATAGCGTTGTCTTAATACGGGACTTGTGACTTCTGGGAAAAACATCAATCATAATTTCCGCCCAGTCCAGGATTTTGCTAGACTTCAGATGACTTAGTTGGTATTCCGATCTCCAGCCATGACAGCGACTCCAGTACCATCCCAATCCCTCAGCGCGATCGCACAAGCCACTCGCCAAGCGGCGCGACAGTTGGCGGTTATGTCCACTGATACCAAAAATCAAGCCATTGAAGCGATCGCGAAATCCTTAGAAATCGCCACACCGGATATCTTGGCGGCGAATATCGCCGATTGCCAAACCGCAGAAGCGGAGAGTATCCCTAAACCCCTGTACAATCGCCTCAAGCTGGATGAGACGAAACTAAACGCCGCGATCGCGGGGGTGCGGGATGTGGGGAAATTAACTGATCCCATTGGCGCAATCCAAATTCATCGGGAACTCGATAAAGGATTAGTTCTCAAGCGCGTCACTTGTCCTCTGGGAGTCTTAGGCGTTATCTTTGAAGCACGTCCCGATGCGGTGATGCAAATTACCTCCCTAGCGGTGAAATCGGGGAATGGGGTGATTCTCAAAGGGGGGAAAGAAGCAGTACGATCCTGTGAAGCGATTGTTAAGGCGATTCATAAAGGATTATCTATGAGTTCGATTGATCCGGCGGTGGTGCAACTCTTAACCACCAGAGAGGAGACAATGGCGCTATTGCAATTGGATCAATACATTGATTTAATTATTCCCAGAGGATCGAATGCCTTTGTCCGCTTTGTTCAAGATAATACCCGGATTCCGGTATTGGGTCATGCGGATGGGATATGTCATGGTTATATTGATCGCGCGGCTGACTTGCAAAAAGCGGTGGAGATTACCGTTGATGCGAAAACTCAGTATCCGGCGGTGTGTAATGCGATAGAAACCCTACTGGTACATCGTGCGATCGCGCCGAGTTTCCTTCCCTTGGCTGCAAACGCCTTGAAAGAACGGCTGGTGGAACTCCGTGGCGATAAAGCCACCTGTCAAATGATTGACTGTTCAGCCGCGACAGATGCGGATTGGTCTACCGAATACAATGATTTAATTCTATCGATTAAAATTGTTGATTCTCTGGAAGACGCCATTAACCATATCAATCATTATGGTTCTGGGCATACCGATGTTATTGTTACCGAAGATTCCGACATTGCCCAGATATTCCTCAATCAAGTCGATGGCGCGAATGTGTTCCACAACTGTTCGACTCGGTTTGCGGATGGGTTCCGCTATGGGTTTGGCGCGGAAGTGGGAATTAGTACAAATAAATTACCGCCCCGTGGTCCTGTAGGATTGGAGGGATTGGTGACGTATAAGTATCAAATGACAGGTCAAGGTCAGGTGGTTGCGAGTTATAGTGGCAAGGATGCGAAATCCTTTACCCATAAGGATTTGGATTGAAGGAAACCTAAACCTCATCAGTGTTTCATCTTTAAAGCAACAGAAACGCGATCGCAATGGCAATCACCACAGTCAAATGGACAATAGACGAGTATCACCGCATGATTGCGGCGGGGATTTTAGAGGATCGGCGTGTGGAACTACTCCAAGGAGAAATTGTCGAGATGTCACCAGAAGGAGAACCCCACGCCTACTTCAGTAGTGAAGCTGGGGAATATCTGATGCGGCGGTTAAGCGATCGCGCCATGGTTCGCTTAGCCAAGCCGATTACACTTCCAAACAACTCTGAACCTGAACCCGATATTGCCATTGTGCAACGATTGGGGCGTGAATACCTAGACCATCACCCTTATCCAGACAACATTTTTTGGCTAATTGAGTATTCCGAGTCCAGTTTAGAGAAAGATTTAGAGATAAAACTTAAAATTTATGCCCAAGTTGGTATTTCTGAATACTGGGTCATTAACCTAAAAAGAAGACAACTTATTGTATTTCGAGATCCCCAAGATGGAGAATACGCTTCCCGATCGACGCTAACGGGAGGAAGAATTTATCCCCTAGCGTTTCCTGATATAAGTATATCCGTCGATTCTATTGTCAGTCGGTAGATCAAGCCCTATAGCCATTCCATAATTTATTCAATTGAGTGAACAAATAAGGAAAGAAAGTATCAGATTCATGTCATTTGTCCTTTTTTATTGATTTTAGTGTAAGCGTTGTAGTGTGAATTCTGCCCTTTTTCGTTCCGATGGTGGTACTTTGTCCGTTACAACTAATTGTAAGGAGGGTAGAAGAATCTCAAACGCTGAAGCCCAAAAATTTCCGAGGTTAGCCATCCAACACTATCACCTTGCTTTGTCCAAGGGATTTCATCTAAGGTTACTTTTTCACCTTGTAACTCGAACAAAAATAAACGATCGCGTTCCTCTTGGAAAATGGGTTCAACAGATGCTAAGACAAGGGGAGAGTGAGTAGTAATTAGGAGCTGGACGTTTAAATTTTCTCGAAATCCCTTAATTACCTCTAGAATGGCAGGTAAAATTGTCCGTTGCCAACGAGGATGGAGATGAGACTCTACCTCATCCATGAGAAAAATGATTTGATTTGACGCTTTCTTTTGACGCAGTTTTGAGGCTTGGCTATGTTCATACCATGTCCAAACCAGCAAGTAAGCCAGTCCCAGAATCCGCTTCATGCCGTTTGAAATACTTGCTTGAGATGTAATTCTTGCAACATTAATTAGATAGTCCCTTTTCTCGCCACTGTATTTTCACATCATTTTTAGTAGAGACGCGCCATGGCGCGTCTCTACATCAACCTATTTTTTGGTACTTTTGCGACTTTTTGAGGATTTTGAGGATTTTGATTTTTTGGAACGACTGCTGGATTTTTTCGCCGCTAAGAGTTCCAAAGCCTGTTCTAAGGTAATATCCTCCACCGATAAATCCTCCGGGAGTCCCGCATTGGTTTTACCATGCTTGATGTATGTTCCATAGGGACCCTCGTAGATATTGACGGGTTCTTTATCCTCTGGATGTTCCCCTAATTCCTTCAAAGGAGTCTTGGATTTGCTGCGACTACCCCCCTTGGATTTTTTCGGCTCAGACAAGATTTCCAATGCACGATCCATGGAAATTGTCAATACATCGTCGCCTTTTTTCAAGGAACGATAATCTTTTCCCTCTTTACCTTGGTTATGGACGACATAAGGACCAAAGCGTCCTAATCCCGCCTGAACTTTGCCCCCAGTTCCAGGATGAACGCCTAAGGTGCGCGGAAGGGATAATAAACCCAGCGCCATGTCGAGGGTGACATCTTCCATGTTCACCCCCTTGGGTAAAGACATCCGCTTCGGTTTCTTATTCTCCTCCGAGACTTCACCCAATTGGACATAAGGACCATAACTTCCGATTAACAGATAAATCGGTTCGCCTGTTTCGGGGTGTAGTCCCAGTTTTTCGGGTCCTTGGGTTTTTTGCTTGAGAATCACCTCCACCTGTGCTGCATCCAGTTCCGAGGGAGTCAAATCTTGGGGAATGGAGGCGGTGACGGAACCCTCGCCATTTTCGGCTTCGATGTAGGGACCAAATTTACCAATGCGAACTTTGACATCCAGATTTTCCAGTTCGATACTCCGGGCTTCATTGGGATCAATTTGGTCTTCCCGTTCGCGAACTTGGGTTTCTAAGCCCTTGTCACCCCGATAAAACTTCTCCAAATAGGGTAGCCATTCGGCTTCTCCGGTGGAGATTTCGTCCAGGGTTTGTTCCATTTTGGCGGTAAAGCTGGTGTCTACCAAGTCTGGGAAGTGTTTCTCTAATAAACTGGTGACGGCGAAGGCGGTGAAGGTGGGGATCAGGGTCTTTTTTTGCATTTGGGCATAGCCGCGATCGATAATCGTACCGATAATGCTGGCGTAGGTACTGGGACGCCCAATTCCTTCACTTTCTAGGGTTTTGACCAGGGAGGCTTCGGTGTAGCGCCCTGGGGGTTGGGTTTCATGACCGATGGCTTCTAACTCTTTGCACTCGGGATGATCTCCAACGGCTAAGGCGGGAAGGACGACTTCTTGGTCTTCTAAGGCGGCGTCGGGATCATCGGAACCCTCTACATACGCCCGCAGATAACCGGGAAAATCGATACGTTTACCTGTAGACCGAAATCCGGCATCTTCGACGTCTAAATCTACGGTAATGTGGGTTTGGCGCGAGTCTGCCATTTGGCTGGCGACAGTGCGCTTCCAAATTAACTCATACAGTTGCAATTCACGACCCGATAATCCGGTGTCTCTGGGGGTACGGAATGTGCTTCCGGCGGGACGAATCGCTTCGTGGGCTTCTTGGGCGGCTTTACTTTTGGTGCTGTACTGACGCGGTTTGGGGCTGAGGTATTGCTGACCATACATTTGTTCGACGCAACTTCGGGCTGCTGCGATCGCTTGTGCGGATAAATGCACCGAATCCGTCCGCATATAGGTAATATACCCCTGTTCATACAAATTTTGAGCCGTCCGCATCGTATCTCGCGCCGATAGGCTTAATTTGCGGTTGGCTTCCTGTTGCAGGGTGGAGGTGGTAAACGGGGGGGCGGGTTTGCGGGTGACGGGGCGTTCCTCTAGGTCAGTCACCGTCCAGGTTTTGTCTGTCAGCCGCGCCTGTAAGTCTCGCGCTTCGGCTTCATTCAGCAGCCGCACAGTCCGCCCTTCAATAATTTGCCCGGTGTTGGCGTCGAAATCACTTCCGGTGGCTATTTTTGTCCCGGCTAGGGTGATGAGTTTGGATTCAAAGGGCGTATTGTCTTGGTCTAAAAGGGCTTTTAAATCCCAATAACTCCCTTGACGGAACGCACGCCGTTGGCGTTCTCGATGCACCAGCAGCCGCACGGAAACGGACTGAACCCGACCGGCTGATAATCCCCAGGCGATTTTTTTCCACAGTAGGGGAGAGAGGGTATAGCCTACCAATCGGTCTAAAATTCGGCGGGTTTCTTGGGCGTGTACCAGTTGGTCATCAATATCCCGACAATTTTGCAGGGCGTCACGAATGGCTTCTTGGGTAATTTCGTGAAAAACCATGCGTTTGCAGGGTACTTTGGGTTTGAGGACTTGCAATAAATGCCAACTAATGCTTTCCCCTTCCCGGTCTTCGTCTGTGGCGAGTACCAACTCTTCGGCGTTTTTCAAGGCGTCTTTGAGTTGTTTGACAACTTTCTTTTTATCCTTGGGGACAACGTAGATGGGTTCAAAATCCGCCTCTACATTGACCCCCAACTGCGCCCATTTTTCTCCCTTGACGGCTTCGGGGATCTCACTAGCCGATTGAGGGAGGTCACGAATATGACCCATTGACGCTTCTACTTGATAGCCCGAAGGCAAGTAGTTGCGAATGGTGCGGGCTTTGGTGGGAGATTCGACGATGACGAGGGTGGTCATGGGAGTCCTCAAAATAGCAGCCTAGCTGAATAGTCTAATCTAAGTCGTTTATGCAGGGTATCAAGTCATTGATCCGTAATCAGAGAGTTTGAACTTTTTCCTTCCTTCAAGAGAACCGGGTGCGTGAGTGTGTAGGGGCGGGTAATGGAACTTTCTTGTCGCTATTGATGGTAACCTTTGTGCAAAACCCGCCTTGAGTGATCCTTCACGTCGCTCAAGGACATGGTTTTGAGTGAAAGTGATGGTCGTGGGTGTTGGCGTGTGCGGTGCATGATGGCTAGGTTAGGCGGTTGGTGCATCCCCAAAGTCATCACTAGCAAGGCTATACCGGGAATACAGTCCCAGTTAGTCCCATACTACGCTACTGCTTTGGGTCGATCATCTATCAGATGTTTCTTCTTCTCTTATATATCTATATCCCATCTCAAGAGTAACTGCACTTTTTCCAGAGGGAAGATGGGGAAGATGGGGAATGGCGGATACGTCCTAGGGACATGACCTGTCGTACCCCTACAATAGGATCAGCGATCGCACTCCCAATCATTAGTTGCTAGATCTGCCTCACTCAGGAGTCGGATAGGCATTGCCCACCCGACATCACATCTTAACAAGGGGCTAAGGTTAACGCTTCACCCGTGAGACTAAAGGCGCGAACTTCGGTAATTTTTACCTTAGCTAACTGTCCTTTTAATTGATTAATATCGCCGCTAAAGAACGTCAACCGATTCCCCCGGGTGCGTCCCATCACTTGGCTGGAATCCTTGGGATTTTGGTCTTCGACGAGAACCTCTTCAATCCGCCCGAAATACCGTTGCGATCGCGCGGCGGCTTTTATACTGACTAAATGGTTGAGTCGTTGTAGGCGATCGCTCTTTACCTCTTCACTTAACTGATTCTCCCATAAGGCGGCGGGTGTACCGGGGCGAGGCGAGTAAGCAGCGGTGTTTAATTGGTCAAATTCAATATCCTCCACCAGTTTTAACGTATTCTCAAACTGTGCCTCAGTTTCTCCGGGAAAGCCGACAATCGCATCCGCACTAATCGACGCATCGGGCATATAATCGCGAATCGTATCAATAATGCGGCGATATTTTTCCTGGGTGTATCCCCGCGCCATGGCTTTGAGGATGTCGTTATCTCCGGATTGGAAGGGAATATGGAAATGTTCGCAAACTTTGGGCAATTCCTTGCAAGCGCGAATGAGTCGTTCGGTGAAATAACGGGGGTGACTCGTGGCAAACCGAATCCGTTCAATGCCGGGGACATCGTGAACATAATAGAGTAAATCTGTCAAGGTGTGCTGATGCCGCCCAGATTCAGTCACGCCGGGTAAATCTCGCCCATAAGCATCAATATTTTGTCCCAGTAGGGTGATTTCTTTATACCCTTGCTGTCCTAATTCCGCCATTTCTGCCCGAATCACCTCTGGGGTGCGGGATTGTTCCACGCCGCGCACATTGGGGACAACGCAGTAGGTGCAGCGTTCGTTACAGCCGTAAATCACATTCACCCAAGCGGTAACGGTGCTATCGCGGCGGGGTTTGGTAATGTCTTCGACAATATGGATGGGTTCAGTGGCGACAATTTGGTTCCCATCGGAGACTTGTTCGAGTAAGTCTTTCAGGCGATTAGCGTGTTGGGGTCCCATGACTAAATCCAATTCTGGAACACGCCGCAGCAGCGCTTCTCCTTCCTGTTGAGCGACACATCCGGCGACAATTAAGGTAAGGTCAGGTTGTTCTTGTTTACGCTTTGCCTGTCTACCCAGGTAGGAATAGACTTTTTGCTCGGCATTATCGCGAATCGTGCAGGTGTTGTAGAGGATCAGGCTGGCGTCATTGGGATCTTCTGACCACTCAAATCCCATATCCTCTAAGATACCAGCCATGCGTTCGGAGTCGGCTTTGTTCATCTGGCAGCCGAAGGTGGTGATATGGTAGCGACGGGGAGAGGTGGTCATGTTAAGTCGTAGGGTTTTGAGATAGGGTACAAATTCTTATTATAAGTTTTGTTTGTAGTTGGGGCTTTAGCCCCTTTCCAAACGCGATCGCACTCACCTATGATCTTGGCTTGGGTAACAGGGGAGCAATCAGTTCAACGAGTTCAGGTATATCATGCTGAATCAGATCCCATACAGTACATCTTTAGGACTTACGCAAAGGCTTTATATGTAGGGTGTGTTAGCGAAGCGTAACGCACCATTGCCTATAGTTGGCGTAGCTGCGTAAGTCCTGATCTTTTTAACGCAGAGGGACGCAGAGGTCAACGCAGAGGGGCGCAGAGGTTTTTAGGGGGTTTGTGGTCAGATTGTTGTTTATCGGCTTCTTTTATAATTCTATGGGGTATCGCGGCGTAAGTCCTGAATTTGTCCAATAGATGCGAATAGCTGCTGCTGTAAAATGGTATGAACTGGGTCAAATCTCTCAAAGTAAAGTCGCTGAAATTGCCGGAATCACCCGCGCTGAATTAATTAATGCCTTGTTTCGGTATCAAGTCGATTTTATGCAATACACGGCTGAGAAGTTGGCAGAGGAAATGGCGAATGTTGATTAATAAGCGGGGGCGATCGCGCACAGAATATGGAGAGATGCTTCGCTTTTGTTCCTTCGCTTCGCTCAGGACAAAACTCAGCATGACAAATTTATTAAGGATCAACAAAATCCGCCTACGCTGATGGGTGGAACAAGAAGAATGGGAAACCTGCGCCTCGTGAATTAGGACACAATCGGAACTTGGATTATCCGTTGTTGGGAACCCGCAACATCCGTTCTTCAATCGCTGCCCAGGTTTTGGGCGATACCCGCACGGCTGATTTCTTGCACTGAACCATCAAGGTATTGACATAGCAATAATTGGACATTGCTGTTGCTTCTGTTGCAGATAAAGTTATCAATTTTTGGGTTAAATTAAAACCTTTAAGACAAGTCTGTAATAGTTGATCAGCAAATGCTTGATGTTCTTCTATGGGTTGATAATCGTTTGGAACTTTAGTTTTTAGAGCTTCTAGTCTGGCAATCAAAACAGTGAGATTTTCATCTTTAAAAATTTTAAGTTCTTTAAGTTTGTTTGCATTATGGATAGCTTCAGTGATAGTCCTGATTATGGCTTTGGCGTTGGCTTTGGCGTTGGCTTTGGCTAGGGCGATCGCGATCGCACAGAGTTTGTAGTAAGCGCTTTAGCGCTTCTGGCACTAAAGTGCCTACTACGAACAGTAGTAAGTTCTCAAGCGCTTCTGGCACTAAAGTGCCTACTACGAACAGTAGTAAGTTCTCAAGCGCTTCTGGCACTAAAGTGCCTACTACGAACCAAGGCTGGAATCCCTACAGTTTTGGCTTAACCACTAGCGCCACTATCAACGCAGGTGTACCGCCAATTAACCCGATAATCAACCAACGGCGGAAATCAAACCCTTTGCGTCGAGCCAGGAGCGCCGCGATAATACCAATGATGCAGTGAAGCGTCAACAGAAGATAGGGATTGGGTTGTAGCGGTAAATTAGATAGCAAAGCAACTCCTCGGAATCGATGCGACGGATATCCAGTTGTTATCAACAATAGCCTATTTTGTCACAAAGGCTTTCACTCGAAAAGGCAGAAGAAAAAACACCTTTTTTACGCTTCACTTTGTTGAAGGGTATACTTTTTACATTTTACTCTGCTCTCCTGAATTCCGTTCATTTGACCGGGCAAAAAAGTCAACCATAATCGATTGTTTGTCTTGAACCTCTAGTAAAATTACTGAATAGGCGATTAATTCGTCAATCGCTAAACAAATTACTCCTACTAATACCAGAAACATTCCGGTGATAAATAGAAAAATGGGGACTCGTTCCAGGAGAGTGATTCCCATAAAAAAATGCAGAGCAATAGCAAATGAGGTCAGCACAAAAAAAACCACCGCTAATGTGTCGCAAAGGGTTGCATTCCGCACATACCAGGCGCGGCGCAACAGATTATTCAGTTGATGCTCTAAACTTAAAAAGCGAATATCTTCTCCTGCATCGAACTGTCCTTGATGCGTTAACTCTCGCGAAAGGATTCTTCTCTCATTGTTCAATAAGCGGATGCGATTTAATAAGGAAGACTGTCTCGCATTTAATCCCAAAAAAAATAATCCACTGGAAGAAATCATCACGGCTGGCGCAAGGATGGCTTGAATGACTTGAGTGACAGTGAGAGACATTTGATCCATGATTTTCCTGGGTGCTACCTAGCTAAATCTTGAGCAGTATAGCGCAGGATTGCCATTGAATGCGATTGTCAGAGGAGATACATTATATCAGGAATAATTTTGTAGCCCACGTTACAGGACGTTTGTAGTAAGGGCTTTAGCCCTAAATTAGTCGGGGCTTTAGCCTTACATGAGAAATGGTGCGTTACGCTTCGCTAACGCACCCTACAATTGGACGACGATTGGACGACAATTTGCTGAGTGAAAAAGGGTATTTACTCTGCCATCGATTGCAAAGGTAATATAATCGTAAACGTTGTCCCTTTACCAACTTCACTTTCAACTGTAATCAGTCCACCATGCAAATCCACGCATTTCTTGACAATGGCTAATCCTAATCCCGTTCCCTGAATTGTGCCAACATTGCCGGCGCGTTGAAACGACGAGAAGAGTTTTTTGATATCCTCTGGCGGAATACCAATCCCTTGATCTTGAATATGGAAAATCGCCGATTCTCCTTCGCAAGTTAACTCAACCTTCACCTCACTCCCCTGGGAAGAATACTTAATCGCATTAGAAATTAAGTTGTTCAAGATATGCTGTAACAGTTTCTCATCCATTTGAGCATCACCACAGTCACCATGACAGACAAAGTTAATCGAATGCTGTTGACTGATACTCATTTGCAGCGTGTCTACAATGTCCTGACAGAAGGCAATTAAATTCATTGAGGCTGGCTTAAACGTCAGTTTCCCCGCCTCAGCTTTCCCAATTGTCAGCACATCATCTAATAGCTGCGTCATCCGGCTAACCGCGATTTGAATCCGCTGATGATGTGCCTTTTTCTTCTCATCGGTTAACTTTTTGCTGTAGCGGTCTAAAAGTTCTGACGATGACAGAATTGCCGTTAAGGGGGTGCGGAATTCATGAGACACCAAGGAGACAAAACTAGAGCGTAGTTCACTTAGTTCTCGTTCCTTTTCCAAAGCTTTAATAATTTCCGCTTCTGCCTTTTTCAACGGTGTAATATCCCGCCCAACTCCCTGAAACTCGACAATATTTCCTTCATTATCGAACATCACTCGTTCGGTCCATTGTTGCCAGCGAATCTCATTGTCTGGCAAAATGACTCGGTGTTCGTAGGTGACGATAGGTTGTTCAACGGAAAGGGTTTTAAATTGCTGGTTGACAAATTCCTGGTCAATTTCCGGAATCTGGGGTTTAAATCGATATCCGATTAATTCGGAGCGTTGTTTGTTGAAATAGCGACAGTAGGCATCATTGACAAAGGTGAATGTGCCATCAGCTTTAAACCGACAAATCAATTCAGTTTGATCTTCAACAATGGCTCGATACCGTGCCTCACTTTGACGCAGGGCTTCCATGGCTTGTTTGCGTTCGGTGATATCCTCAACCATGGCTAAGGTATAGAGGAATTCTCCCTTTTTATCCCGTAAGGCAATGAGCGTTAAATTGACCCAAACTAAATCTTTATTCTTTTTGATATAGCGTTTTTCCAGTTGAAAGCTGTCAATCTCCCCCTTAATTAACTGCTGCATATAAGGGATTTCCAGCGCCAACTCGTCGGGGTGGGTAATATCCTTAAAGCTGAGTGCCATGACTTCCGATTGACTGTACCCCAGCATGGTATAAAATGATCGATTCACGCGAATGTAGCGATCATTTAAGTCTGCCAATGTCATGCCAATGGGCGCTTCATCAAATACCCGGCGAAACTGTTGTTCGCTATTGCGTAACTCGGCTTCGGTTTGCTGATGCTGAAGAATTTCCGCTTGCAGTTGCTCATTTATATGCTGGAGTTCGTGAGTCCGTTCCTCAACCCGCTGTTCTAACTCTACCATCGCCGTTTGCAGTTTTGCTTCTGCTTGTTTACGATCGCTAATATCCCGACCTTCGGCAATTAAGAGTTCGATTTCGCCGTTTTCCTTTCGCAGGGGTTTGAGGGAAAAGTCAATCGTGATCACGGACTGATCGGGGGCTAATATATCGGCTTCATAGCGAATGGTTTTCCCTGTCGCCGCTTCAGCAATCGCCGTTTGCAACTGCTGTTGAGTTTCGGCAGAAATTGTCCAACATTTTAATTGCCAGAAGGGATATCCGATTACTTGAGAACTATCTAGTTGGCAAAAGTCTGTAGCTGTCTGGTTATCAGCGACAACATTTCCCTCTAACGTTAACAAGCTGGACAATTGGAACGTTTGATTGAAAACCGCCCGAAATCGCCGTTCACTTTCTCGCAGTTGGGATTCGGCTTGCTGGCGACTCAAGGCGTTAGCAAAGATACCACCAATAATTTGTAAGAGGGAGAGGATATCGTCTGACCAAATTTTTTCTGCGTTAACAGTGGAACACCCTAAATATCCGATTAGATGATTGCCTTGGGCGATGGGAACAATGGCGATAGATTTAGCCCCGGTTAACTCCAGCGCTTGTTTCAGGGAATTGGCTTCGGGGGGCAAATCGCTGCGGCGGGAAATTTGAATCGTTTCTAAGTTTCTCAGTTTTGCCATTCCCCACGGGTAAGAGGCGGTGGGAAAATCTTGCCATTGGGGTTGGATGGAACTCACACCCGGTGCATCCCATTCCTGAATCATACTGGCGGTAGCAGTGTCTTCTGAGAATAATGCCATATAAGTGCGATCGCACTCGCAAAATTTACCGATTTTTTCCAGGGTGTGCTTAATGGCATCCTCAATACCATCCGAGGACAACTGGATGAATTGATGGGATAGGCTAGTGATTAACTGCTCAAACTCGATGCGTTCTTTGAGCTTGGCTTCTGTGTGCTTGGTTTCGGTGATGTTTTTGCCAACACCATACAACCTACCATCTTCCACCGGAATCAGTTTCCACGCCAGCCAGCGATAACTCCCGTCTTGGTGGCGAAGGCGATGTTCACACTCAACCGCCTCGGTTGAGGTAAAATGGGCGATGGTGCGATCGCGATCATCGGGATGAATCAGTTCCCAGGAAGTATGCGATCGCAACTCCTCCTCTGTCCAGCCCAAAACCTTTTCCCAAGCCGGATTCAGCGGCTGCCAATATCCCTCTTTGTGCCATATTCCGAATAAATCATCCGATATTCTCAAAAATAAATTCTGAGTGAATTCCCGGTTGGCTGGTTGATCCATGGATTCACTAGGCGTTTGAAAACTATTCATTTTAATTTGGGTTGTAATCCTTCTGGACGACGGCAAACGATAATGTTTAGATGCACCCCTCTTAATTTTTCAGTATAGACACGTCATACAGAAGCTAAACATTGTACTACACCAACACCAGATATAAGGAGACTGCTCGGTAATGTAGAGACGCGCCATGGCGCGTCTGGAAGCAGGGGAAGCCAGGAAAAATTTCCCGTATTTCTTTAAAAAAGGTTTACATAAATTCATATATTTGCGTTTATACTAAACATTAAGACTGTCAAATTAACGCAAGCCTAGACCTTCAGGGCAAAATTTTCCCATCCGTTCACCAAAGCAGGGAGAGTAACCCCCAACTCAGACGTACCATGGCACGTCTCTACATAACTTTTTCCTGGGAACCTTCTGCCATCTGCCATCTGCCATCTGCCATCTGCCTTGTCTCTACCCAAAACGGGAGAATTAACCCGAGTTTAGTCCAAAAGGGGATCTACCAGCCAACGATAGGTTCAACGGATGCCAATCATCCGATTTATTGACTATCCTCACCCCAAACTAGGAGTATTTCATGCTGGTAACCACCCCATTAGACAAAAGTATCACAGTTAAACGCTTACTTAAACTGTGGGCAGCCCGTTATGTCCCTGACTTATCCACGCTTTCCTTAACCACGAACAAATGTACAACGATTGAGTTAATGGAAGCCGCCTCTCGTCAAGGGCGAGAGAAAACGGCAACTAAACTCTCTCGACTGATAGAAATTCACTGCAAATGTGCAGGTATTCGGACCAGTATTCTCTTCTCCTACATTCCCAACGTTGTCAACTTAACCGAATCCCAAGGTATCGCCACATCCTCAGCGCAGGTTTATGAGAAGGTTTTATCCGTCTATCGAAAACAGTCACCAACTCCATCTCTAATGGAGGCGTTATCTGAAGCAGATACTGTGGATATTTCCACCGATTTATATAAAATCTCGGTCATGCCCAAATTAGAGCTACCCGAAGTTTCCTCCCTTGTGACAATTCTGACCCCAGAATTAATGCAATTTCAGTCCCAGCATTTATCTGCCAATAATCAGAATACCCTGGGATTTATGAGTACCCAGTTTCATCTCAGTTCCAAGGTGTTGTTGAATCGGTTAAGCCTACCGGAACAGTTATTGCTCTCTCCTTACTTTAAATTTGTTGAAGAGCAAGTATGTATTCCCTGGCAACGAGTCTGCACTGCTGCGGCTCAACATTCCCTGAATTCTCCGGTATTAGCCTTAATCGAGCAACTTATACCCAAGAGTCAGGAAATTGCCACACGGGTTTATCGCCACGCCTTGGAACGATACCCCACTTATCGCAGCCGTCGCGGAAAACTGGATCATCCAGAAGTCAAAGCCTCAAGTATCCGCGATGTGGAGATGTTTCAAGCTTATCTGTGGGTTTGTGTTTTGGAACAGAGTATGGCAGCAATGGAGAAAGAACTTTATCCCTTATGTGAGATGGTTTATCCCAGCGTAAGTGTCAGTTGGGAATTAGTGGAGAGCATGGTTGGACTTTTAGTAGACAAGATTCTCATCCGCCTAGACTCTGAGCAACAATCAATCGTTCAGCCTTATACTACAGCTATGCAGAAATTATTCGCTTGTCGTTAAAGGGAACAGGGAACGGGGAATAGCCTATTTGAGCCGGAAAGGTAGAGACGTAATCGGCTACGTTTCTACCCCCTCTCTGCCTCATCTCCTAGAATAGAGACATTAGAGTTGGTTAAGTCTCTATGGAAACCATTATTGGCACAGTGTTCGGGATCATTCTGCTGGTAGGATTCAGCGGCTTTAAAATCGATCGCGAATATGAACGCGGCGTGATCTTTCGCTTGGGACGGTTCAGCAATGTCAGAGGACTGGGGATGTATTGGATTCTACCTCTGATTGACCAAAAAGCCCAAGTAGATATCCGCACCAAAACCGTGGATATCGCCCCTCAAGAAGCGGTAACGGCTGACAGCGTGACGATTAAAGTCAATGCTGTTTTATATTATCGCATCATTGATCCATTCCGGGCAATTAACAAAGTCGAAAATTACGAAATCGCAGTTTATCAAGCGGCGATGACAACATTACGGAATGTCGTGGGACAAAATATCTTAGATGATGTCTTGCAAAACCGCGATAAAATCAACCTGCGTGTGCAAGAAATTGTAGACGAAATCACCATAAGGTTGAGAGTAATGGGAGTGTTCAGGTTAAATCAACGGATGAGCCTATTCCCTTAGATTTGTAGAGCGTCGGTCAAGTATTCCGAGAAACCGGGTTTCTTTGGGTGAAAACTTGATATTTCGTTGTCAACCTCACGAGAAACCCGGTTTCTTAACCGATGTCCTAGAGCGGTAGGGATATTTGACAAATGTAGGGGCGGGTTTTACGATTATCGGATGTAAGACACCCAGATATTGATAAACCCGCCCTTGCCCAAGGTATCATTTATAAGACCCAATTGTATCAGACCTGAAATTGTGCGATCGCATCGCATTGAGAAGTGTTGATTCTCATCTATCATAAGATGTATTCAATTGATTGAATAACAACCCCACTTTTTGTTGCCATCACTACCGCCACCTAAGATAACTCCTAATTTAGGTGAAGGGCGCTTATTTAGCCACTTTACCAATGCCGAGGGAGTTACAGGAATTACAGGGATTGTCGGTGATAGTCTTGATATAGGACAACAAGTCATCGTCAGCGAACTTCGATTTGAACAAGGAGAGAATAATTATCTAGCATGGGAATCCGGTAGTATATTCGTTACAGAATTAGGTGTCGATGCCACTGAACGTCAACTCAATGACATTGGTATATTTGGAGATAAACAAAATTGGGCGATTCAGTTTTCAGAAGAGACAGCATTAGTGTCAAATGGAATCAGAGTCACAGGTGTAATGTCATCTCGAAGTATCTTTTGTATTCCTGGTAACACTCTACTCAGAGGCACATTTTTAGTAACGAGGATTCGATAATGACCCATTCAAATCTTAATTCAGTTCTAGAAGATCTTGGGACGACCCAGATTGAAAAACAAGTTCCGGCGTTAGAACAAGCTGTAGACATCGTTGATTCTATTGCTATCCAAGCCGTTGCTGCTTTAAGAACAAGTCCAAATCGCTTTCTGGTTGCCGAACGCCTTAAACGTTTCGGTTCCGTGATTGTGCCGCATCTAGAGAAACTATTCCAGGAATCGGATGATTCAGAAACTCAAATTCTGGCAGCGCTTGTGCTACTGCAATTTAACTCACGGGTAGGAGTACCTTGTCTGTTAGATGCCGTAACTCAGGATAAATACTATGCTGGTTTAGTTGCTGAACATTTAGCAAAACTAGGCATTAAGGAAGCGAATGAACCAATTCTCAATCGTCTCAGAACGTGCCATCTCAAAGAAGTGGATTTAGTGGTTAATCTTCTAGATGCCTTAGCCAAACTCGGTGGTATCTTACCCTCCGACTTGCAGCAACGGTTATCTGCGGCTGATGTGCCTTGGCAAATTCGTACAGTGTACCAAAATAATTTGGCTACTCTCCCGAATCCTGAATCTCCAGATTTAAATGATTATCCGAAAGATAAGTTAACCTTGACCTTCAAGGCTTATTAATCAATCATTTTGGCTTCAATCTCAGAGTTTGTAGTCAGGGAACCTTAGCCTGATAATCGTATTTTATCCAGGGATAAACCTGACAATTCAATCGGGCGCACGTCGGTCATTGGTGTCAACTTAAGGTAGAAAACCAATACTGGCGAGATTTTAAGCTGTGTCTATCTAATCCTTGACATTTTCCCCCTCATCCCCTAACCCCTTCTCCCACCGTGGGGAGAAGGGGAACCCTCTCCCCCAGCCCCTCTCCCGTGCAAAAAAAGCAAAGCATCCTCTGTCATTCCCCCTAAACCTATGACGAAAACCCTAACAATTACTGAAGTCGTTACTTCGCTCAACGAAGCCGAATCGCGGTTTAATATTCGCCGAAATGATAATCTTGACTTCTTTTCAGAATGGCAAGACAATCTTCCTGAACTCACCCAATCCGAACGGGAAACCCTCGACCGGATTAAAACGAGTTACCTCTACAATAGTGCTGATGGCTCAATGACCGAAGCGACGGTGAATTTACTCCTCGTTTCTCCACTGTTGTACTTAGCTGGTTTTTGTGACCCGCCCTATAAACTTAAAGGAGAAAAATCAGTCGAGTTTACGGTTGAAGAACGAGATGAAACCTATCGCGGACGCATTGACGCTCTCGTGTTAAAAAATCAATTTTGGCTAACCTTAATTGAATCAAAACAAACTAAATTTTCCTTTTCAGTCGCCATTCCCCAAGCCCTCGCCTACATGATGGCTAATCCTCATCCCACACAACCGTCCTTTGGCTTAATCACTAATGGGGATAATTTCCTTTTCCTTAAATTAATTCAAGAACCTGTCGGTTACTATGATTTGTCCACTGACTTTTCCATCTTTGCCCGTCCGCATAATGAACTATACAACGTTCTGCAAATTATGAAACGAATTGGCACGTTAATTACATGAACAGGTTCGTAGTAAGGGAACCTTAGCCCTCTCATCGTGTCATACCCAGGAATAAATTTGACAGGTTCGTAGTAAAGGAACCTTAGCCTTATCATCGTATTTTATCCAGGAATCAACCTGACAATTCAATCGGGCGCACGTCGGTGCGCCCCTACGGTTTCTGGGTGTAATTCTCATCCTCTAAATAGTTAAACGCAACGGATAATCTCAGCCGCAATATCTGGTAACGGAATCACCCTATCCGCTAACCCCGAATTTGCCACCATTCCTGGCATTCCCCAAACAACACTGGTGGCTTCATCCTGCACCCAAACCTGACCCCCAACTTGGCGAATACATTCACAGCCTAAAAGTCCATCTTGCCCCATTCCGGTTAAGATAATGGCTAAGGTATTTGCCCCATACAGTTTAGCCACAGAACGAAATAGCACATCAACAGCCGGACGACAGGAGTTTTCTGGCGCGTCTTGATGGGTGCGAAGTTGCACACCTTTACTATTTCTCTCGATAATCAGATGATAGTCTCCTGGTGCTATCCACGCTAACCCGGGTTCTAATTGACCCAACGTATAACCCTCAGCCACTTTAATTTGGCATTTTTGCGCTAATCGTTCAGCTAAACGGGTGGTAAATACAGGCGGCATGTGCTGTACGATCACAATCGGTATGGGAAAATTAGCGGGAAACTGGGGTAAAATTGCCTCGAGTGCTTTGGGTCCTCCAGTTGATACGCCGATCGCTAAAATTTTAATCTGAGACTTTACATCAGAGACTGTAACCGTTTGATGCTTTAGAGATGTCCCTGGAAATGGTTCTACACCAGCTTTAACCGGAGTCGAGGGCGAATTGGCACAAAATGCCTTAATTTTGGGAATCAGGTGTTCCTGAATATGTTCGAGGGCTTCCTGTTTACTTTTCGTTTGTGGCTTGGTGACATAATCCGTCGCCCCCAGAGACAGTGCATCCAACGTAGCCGCCGCCCCGCGTTCCGTTAGGACACTATACATAATCACAGGTAATTGATGATCCTGCTGGCGAATTGCGGCTAATGTTTCCAAGCCATCCATTTCTGGCATGGCAACATCTAATATCACCACATCTGGCTTTACTTGAGCCAGTTTAGCCAGGGCGATTTTACCATTCGCCGCGACACCGATGACGCAAAGGGCGGGATCAGCTTCGAGTACGTTACTAATCATGCGCCGCGCTAGCACAGAGTCATCAACAACAAGGATATTTATGGTCATTTGTCAAGAGTCATTTGTCATTTGTCAACCCTTCGACTTCGCTCAGGGTTAAGAGTCCGTTAATATTTAAATTGCCCGACAAGTTGTTCAAGTTCATTCGCCGTTTTTGAGAGTTCTAGGGCGGAATTTTGAGTGTTGCTGGCACTTTGGGCGGTGTTTTGAGCCGCATCCGCGACACCTGTAATGTTGCGGGCAATTTCTTGGGAACCGAGGGAGACTTGGTTGATGTTACGGGCGATTTCATTTGTCGTGGCGGTTTGTTCCTCCACCGCACTGGCAATTGTGGTCTGAAAATCGTTGATTTGATGAATAATGGTAGTAATCTGGGCGATCGCATCCACGGAATGCTTGGTGTCTCCTTGTATCGCTTCCACTTTCTGGCTGATGTCTTCTGTGGCATTGGCGGTTTGTTTTGCCAATTCTTTCACCTCGTTGGCAACTACGGCAAATCCTTTCCCGGCTTCTCCGGCGCGGGCGGCTTCTATGGTGGCGTTGAGGGCGAGGAGGTTGGTTTGTTGGGCAATTGAGGTAATTAACTTGACAATTTTGCCAATTTCTGTACTGCTTACCCCTAACTGGGCAATGGTTTGATTGGTGGTTTCGGCGGTGGTGACGGCGGAGGTGGCGACGGTGGTGGCTTCGGCGGCACTTTTGGCAATTTCTTTGATGCTGGCGTGCATTTGTTCCATACCAATGGCGACGGATTGGGTATTGGTACTCACTTGTTCAGCAGCGGAGGAAACGGTAGCGGCTTGAACGGAGGTTTCTTCGGCTGTCGCCCCCATGGTTTGGCTTTCTAGCGTCAGATGTTCGGAAGCATTACTGAGTGCGATCGCAACTTGAGCAATCTGTTTCACTTGATCGGTCAGATTGCTTGCCATTAGGTTAACATTATCGGTCAATTCTTTCCATGTCCCGTCAACCCCTTCCACCATAGCTTGACCCCCAAGTTTTCCATTTACAACGTCTTGAGTTAAGCGGGTGACTTCATGGGCAAAGGTATTCAGTTGATCCACCATCCTATTCAGCGTTGTTTTCAGGGCTAAAATTTCCCCTTTTGCCTCTACGGTAATTTTTTGGGACAAATCTCCCTGGGCGACAGCCGTAGAAACAGCGGCAATATTGCGGACTTGTTCGGTTAGATGTGCCGCCATAAAATTGACAGTCTGGGTTAAACTTCGCCAGCTACCGGATAAGCCGTCAACTGTGGCTTGTCCGCCCAATTTACCTTCAATACCAACGTCTTGGCTGACTTGAGTTATCTCGGTGACAATTGTATGCAAGCGATCAACCATTTGGTTCAAGGTATCTTTTAAGGCTAAGATTTCTCCCTGTGCCTCAACGGTGATTTTTTCACTAAAATTCCCCTCACTAATCGCCGTAGCAACGGTGGTAATACTGCGTACCTGATCAGTGAGATTTTTCGCCATCAGATTTACATTATCCGTGAGTTCTTTCCAGATCCCGGAAACCCCTGGCACCTCAGCTTGTCCGCCCAGTTTTCCTTCAATCCCTACGTCACGGGCAACCTGGGTAACTTCCACGGCAAAGGTATTCAATTGATCAACCATTTTATTCACCGTTGTACTAATCCGGCGAAAGAGTCCTTTTAAGGGTTTCCCTTCAATTTCTAAGGCAATTTTTTGGGATAAATCACCTTTGGCAACGGCATGGAGTACCCGGGCAATCTCAATCGTGGGGCTAACTAAGCTATTAATAATTTCATTAACGGCATCCACATTAGTCCGCCACGAACCTTGCAATTCTGGACGGGAATACTGTTTACTCACTTTGCCCTCTTGAGCAACGGTTTTGCCCATGTCAACCAGTTCAGTGGTAAAGGTTTGGTTCACCGTCACCATTTGATTAAAAATAGTCGCCAGTTCCCCGAAACCGTTCTCAGCAGAAAGGCGAACAGAAAAGTCGCCATCTCTTACTGCTGCCAGGGCTTTTTTAAGTTCTTGTAATGATTTGGAACTGAGTTCAGTTTCTAGAGAGGTTTCCGATTTCAATGGTTCACTTGGTAGATCAACAGGATCAGGTTCATTGCCTGATAAATGATTGGATTCAGTGATAACCGTTTTTTCGGTTTCCTGATTTTCGACACCCTCCGGATCTTCAAAAAAAACAGCACGTCCAGGTTTACGATTTTTCACGAGTTTGTTATTCGTCATTTGTTGTTCGTCATTCGTCTTATGTCTTATGTCTTTCGTGCATCCCTAGCCGATTAAGCAACCGCTGCGATCGCGTCGAGTAATAACTGAAATGAATTGACATCAAAAAACAGGACAATATCACCCTTAACTTGGAGTTCTTCAATATCAAAATGAGTCCGTGCTAAAAGCACATGAGCCTCGTTGTAGCCCATTTTAAAGGACAGAATATGGTCAATATCTTCCTCTTCGTAGCAAGGAATCGCATAGTCCAGTTGTTGCTCCAGTATATTACTAATTGAACCCATAACGCCATTGAGGAGAATATTTCCCACTTCACTCAGGGTGCTAATTTTTAGAGAATCCAGATCCGGACTTTCTACATCTTCACCCGTGAGAACTGAGACTAACATGGCGGCACTTTCCGTGGGAAAAATAAGCTGGGCATTTCCCGCGAATGAGCCACTAAACGGTAACTTTACAGCAGAAAGTGGATCAGATCCTAAGCGTTTTTTTTGTTGGTTTTGCATCTCCAAAAGGGGTAATATTTCCACTTCTGGAATTTGCAACCGGATATTATAGTCAATCATTTCGCTCAACATCCCTGCTGCCTGACCCACTCCAATATTAATTAACTCTTTCAAGGCATCTAATTGGTCATGAGTTAAGTCCACGCTGAGGTTCTCCTAGTTTGTTTTTATACTCAGGGCTTGGGTGACTGCCTCGATAATTTCTGGCGATTTTGGGGGTTTTTTCAGCAGCATAAATGCACCTAAACTTTCACAATGCTGACGCGCACTGTCCTGAATATCGGCAGTGAGGACAATAACAGGAATTTTTGAACCGCGATCGCGTAATTCTTTGAGTAAACCAAATCCATCCATTTCTGGCATTAACAAGTCGGAAATAATACAATCGGGTGTCGTATTTGCCAGCAAATCCAGACATTCAAGACCATTAGCCGCTTCTAGTGTTTCATGTCCACTTTGTTGGATGGCTTTCTTGATCATCCGCCGAGAAAAGGCAGCATCGTCTGTAATTAAAATTAATCCCATGATTGTCTAGTCCTTATTTACTGGTGATTGGATAACTTGAAGCGGATCAACATGATCCAATTGGAGTTTGAGCTAAATTGCCATGGTTATTTAAACAGGTTGGGCAATCCAGTATATAGGTTTTCATTTGACCCTTTCCTTTTACATCAATTAAACCTCGTTCACGAAACAAATGTGGATTAGATAACTGCTGGTACGTCGCTTCGGTAATCTGAATACAGTTGGATACACCCTGTTGTTCCATCCGGCTGGCGGTATTAACGGTATCCCCCCACAGATCATAGCTAAATTTTTTAGTACCAATTACACCCGCCACCACTGAACCCGTATGAATACCAATTCGTAAGCTGAGTGGATCTCCTGTTTTTTGCATTAACTGGGTCATGGTTTCCTGCATCGCCAGTGCCATTTCTAAACTGACATCAGCATGATCATCACGGGGAATAGGGAGTCCAGCGGCAACCATATACCCATCGCCAATAGTTTTAATTTTCTCTAAACCATACTGTTCAGTTAATTGGTCAAACTCCGAAAAAATGGAATTCAGTTTCACCACTAAATCTCTGGGACTAATTTGGGCAGAAAGTTGAGTAAATCCCACCATATCCGCAAATAAAACGCTGACATTTTCAAAGTAATCCGCAATCACACCTTCTGACTGTTGCAGCCGTTGAGCAATGGGTTCCGGTAAGATATTCAGCAATAACCGTTCCGTTCGCTCTTGACTCTGAATCAGTTGGATATACAGTTGAGATTGTAGAATTAAGCGACGCACCCGTTGTAGCAGGACGGGCCAATGAATGGGTTTGGTTACATAGTCAGTTGCTCCGGCTTCAAAGGCTTGATTAACGGATTTTTTGTCCTCCAGGGCTGTAATCATTAGCACCGGAACTTGACTCATTTTTGGATTTTTTTTGAGTTGTTGACAGCAGGTAAAACCATCCATCACTGGCATCATCGCATCCAGTAAAATAATATCGGGAGAGGTCTTTTTACAGAGTCTGAGGCAGTCTAAACCATTGGATGCTTCCAGAATTTGATATCCTTCTTTTTCTATCACTCGTCGCATCAACAGTCGCTGAGTTTCTTCATCATCGACGATGAGGACTTGGGGGGACGGTTTTTGATTGTTATTGAAATCAGAAATCAGCATGGAATTATTGAGAAAGCTAAAGAGTTCGTCATTCGTCCTTTGTCATTTGTCCTTTGTAAGGGTTTGAGGTTTGTTGGCAAAACTTAGTACGGTTTTGTTTTATTTTGTCCAACTACTGATCACGCCAAACGCGAACGTTTAGCGATACCTTTTTGTACTTAGGTCTTACGCAAAGCCTCTATTCTTTAGGGTGGACTCTTGCGAAGTCGAATTTAGGGTGCAGATATGATGTACCTGCGTAAGGTACTGATAATGAAGAACCCTCGTTAGCCAATTTCTCCCATCCGTTACCAGAATGGAATGCACGGTTTATTTTTTTTCAATAGGGAATAATAAAATGGTAGATTTAGACTGATACACGTAGACGTTGACGCACCGCTTGTAAGGTTTGATGCACTCCCTGGATGAGTTAGCGATTCAGTCTATACCCTGTTTTTGCGCTTATGCTAAATATTATCAAATTTTCTCTCTAGGTCAAAAGGTTGAGCCTACGCCAAATGTCGTAATTTTTCTAATAGATCTGTTCTAGACTAAAAACTGGGCGCTCAATATATGCAGTCACCGGAAAAGATGGGTCTGAAGCCTCGCCCTTCTAGGGCGACTTTTTGTCCAAATTGCGAATAAGCTCCCTTAACACGTCATTTTGCGTCCTTTCCGTTTGGACGCAATACTGTTTTAGTTTTTTGAACTCAGCATCAGAGCATCTGATTAATACTTGTTTCATTTGGTCACAAACGATATCAATATGATATCATAGTAGCATGAAAAGCCGATACCAGTTTAGAATCTATCCCACCCCTGGTCAGCGTCAGTTATTAGCGCGGCTATTTGGTTGTGTGCGGGTAGTCTGGAATGATGCGCTAGCGCTGTGCAAGCAATCGGACAAGCTACCTAAAAATAGTGAACTTCAGAAACTATGTATTACTCAAGCTAAGAAACATGAGCAAAGAGAATGGTTAGGGCAGGTATCAGTTGTTCCCCTTCAGCAATCAGTTGCCGATCTAGGGGTAGCATATAAAAACTTCTTTCAATCCCGGTCTGGCAAACGCAAAGGTAAGAAGGTAAACCCGCCACGGTTTAAACGGAAAACCAACCGTCAAACGGCGCGGTTCACTCAACGTGGGTTTAAGATTAAGGCGTCCAAAGTCTACTTAGCCAAGGTTGGGAACGTCAAAGTCAAGTGGTCACGTCCTCTGCCATCTGAACCGACTTCAGTCACGGTGATTAAAGACTGTGCTGGCAGGTACTTTCTCAGTTTTGTTGTAGAGGTAGACCATGTAATTCAACCACCCAA